>NZ_JBHUAL010000145.1:0-24985 GCF_042789775.1 Kitasatospora sp. NPDC056800
GGGGGCCGGGGGGGGGGGGCGGGGGCCGGGGGCCCGGCGGGGGGGGGGCCCCCCGGCCCGGGGGCCGCTAGCGGTTGACGGCCTCGAGGGAGCGCAGGGCGTTGTGGGCCTCGGCCACCACGCGCTCGGTGGTGATGCCGAACTCCTCGAACAGCACCTTGTAGTCGGCGGAGGCGCCGAAGTGCTCCAGCGAGACGATCCGGCCGTGGTCGCCGACCAGCTCGCGCCAGCCCTGGGCGATGCCGGCCTCGACCGAGACGCGGGCCTTGACCGACGGCGGCAGCACGCTGTCGCGGTAGGCCTGGTCCTGCTCCTGGAACCACTCGAAGGACGGCAGCGAGACCACCCGGGTGGCGATGCCCTCGGCCTCCAGCGCCTCGCGGGCCTGGACGGCCAGCTGGACCTCGGAGCCGGTGCCGAGCAGGATCACCTGCGGGTCGCCGGTGGAGGCCTCGGCCAGGATGTAGCCGCCCTTCGCGGTGCCCTCGGCGGAGCCGAAGACCTCGCGGTCGAAGGTCGGGACGCCCTGGCGGGTCAGCGCCAGGCCGACCGGGCCGGGGTGGCTGGTGTGGCGCTCGACGATGGTGCGCCAGGCGACGGCGGTCTCGTTGGCGTCGGCCGGGCGGACCATGGCCAGGCCCGGGATGGCGCGCAGCGAGGCCATGTGCTCGACCGGCTGGTGGGTCGGGCCGTCCTCGCCGAGGCCGATCGAGTCGTGCGTCCAGACGTAGGTGACCGGCAGCTTCATCAGCGCGGCCAGGCGGACGGCCGGGCGCATGTAGTCGGCGAAGACCAGGAAGGTGCCGCCGTAGACCCGGGTCTTCCCGTGCAGGGCGATGCCGTTCATGGTCGAGCCCATGGCGTGCTCGCGGATGCCGAAGTGGATCGTCCGGCCGTACGGGCTCGCCGACTTCAGCGGGTTGCCCTCGGGCAGGAAGGAGCTGTCCTCGTCGATGGTGGTGAGGTTGGACTCGGCGAGGTCGGCCGAGCCGCCCCACAGCTCCGGGATCACCGCGCCGATCGCCTTGAGGGTGTCGCCGGAGGCCTTGCGGGTGGCGACGTCCTTGCCGGCCGGGAAGGACGGGACGGCCTTCTTCCAGCCCTCGGGCAGCTCGCCGGCCTCGATGCGGTCGAACTCGGCCGCGCGGTGCGGGTTGGCGGCGCGCCAGGCCTCGAAGCCCTGCTGCCACTGGTCGCGGGCGGCCTTGCCGCGCTTGATGACCTGGCGGGCGTGCCCGATGACCTGGTCGCTGACCTCGAAGGTCTTCTCCGGGTCGAAGCCCAGGACCTTCTTGGTGGCGGCGATCTCGGCGGCGCCGAGCGCGGAGCCGTGCGCCTTGGCGGTGTTCTGGGCGTCCGGGGCCGGCCAGGCGATGATCGTCCGCATCGCGATCATCGACGGGCGGGAGGTCTCGGCCTTGGCCGCGGCCAGCGCCTCGGCCAGGGCGGCCACGTCGATGTCGCCGTTGGACTTCGGGGTGACGCGCTGGACGTGCCAGCCGTACGCCTCGTAGCGCTTGAGGACGTCCTCGGAGAAGGCGGTCTCGGTGTCGCCCTCGATCGAGATGTGGTTGTCGTCGTAGACGGCGACCAGGTTGCCCAGCTTCTGGTGGCCCGCCAGCGACGAGGCCTCGGCGGAGATGCCCTCCTCCAGGTCGCCGTCGGAGACGATCGCCCAGACCGTGTGGTCGAAGGGGGACTCGCCGGCCGGGGCCTCCGGGTCGAACAGGCCGCGCTCGTAGCGGGCGGCCATCGCCATGCCGACCGCGTTGGCGATGCCCTGGCCCAGCGGGCCGGTGGTGGTCTCCACACCCGCGGTGTGGCCGTGCTCGGGGTGGCCGGGGGTACGGCTGCCCGCGACGCGGAAGGCCTTCAGGTCGTCCAGCTCCAGGCCGTAGCCGGCGAGGTAGAGCTGGGTGTAGAGCGTCAGGCTGGTGTGGCCGGGGGAGAGGACGAAGCGGTCGCGTCCGACCCAGGACGGGTCGGTCGGGTCGTGGCGCAGGAACCGCTGGAAGATCAGGTACGCGGCCGGGGCCAGCGACATGGCCGTCCCGGGGTGTCCGTTACCGACCTTCTGGACAGCGTCCATGGCCAGGACGCGCGCCGTGTCAACGGTGCGCTCATCCAGATCGGTCCACTCGAATGCGTTCGTCGGCGCAGTGCTCACCCTGTCTCAGGGCTCCTTCCATTGTGAAGAGTGACCCCGTGAATGGGGACCGGGTCGGCCACGGCGCTGTGGTCCCGACGCTGGGTGGTGCCGGTCACGGAGGGTAGATCCCGCTTCTGTCCGCGAGCCTACCGTCCGGGGTGCGGCTCACCCTCCGTGCTGGGACAACCGGCAATTCCGCATGCAGATTCCCACTGGAGCGGTGCGGATGGATTTGTCCCAGACTCTCCCGGTTCGCGCCGTCGCGCCGCCCAGGTGGTCAGGACGGGCTAGCGGACCCGGCGGAGGCGCTCGACGGCCCCGCCCGGGCGGTTCACCCGGGGGTGTGCGTTCCGCCTCGCCGGGGGACCCCGGAGCCGGATGGGATATATGGAACGTCTATGGTGTCGTGGTACGCGCAGAGCGGACGATTCGGGACCCTTCGTTCCTGTGGACGCCTGCGAAGATTCATCTTCAGTTGGGGTGTTAGTGACCGCCGTCGAAACCCGTCCCGCCGGGGTCACCGGGGCGACTCCTGCGCACCGGCCGTTCGGGGCCCGTGTCGGCGCGTTCGTCGCATTGACCAAGCCGCGGATCATCGAGCTGCTGCTGATGAGCACCGTGCCGGTGATGTTCCTGGCCCAGCAGGGCGTGCCGAACATGCTGTTGGTGCTGAAGGTCGTCGTCGGCGGCTACCTCTCGGCCGGCGGCGCCAACGCCCTCAACATGTACATCGACCGCGACATCGACGCGGTCATGTCGCGCACCGAGCGGCGTCCGATCGTCACCGGGATGGTGTCGCCGCGCGAGGCGCTGGTGTTCGGCATCGTCCTCGCCGTCGTCTCGACGCTTCTGCTGGGCTTCGGGGTCAACTGGCTGTCGGCCTGGCTGGCGCTCGGCGCGCTGCTGTTCTACGTGTTCGTCTACACGCTCGGGCTCAAGCGGCGCACCTCGCAGAACATCGTCTGGGGCGGCATCGCCGGCTGCATGCCCGTCCTGATCGGCTGGTCCTCGGTGACCAACTCGGTGTCCTGGGCCGCGGTGATGCTGTTCCTGGTCGTGTTCTTCTGGACGCCGCCGCACACCTGGGTGCTGTCGATGAAGGTCCGCGACGACTACGAGCGGGCCGGCGTGCCGATGCTGCCGGTCGTCAAGGGCAACGTGGCCGTCGGCAAGCAGGTCGTCGCCTACTCCTGGGTGATGGTGGCGGTCTCGCTGGCGGTCTGGCCGCTGGGCCACATGAGCTGGCTGTACCCGGTCGCCGCAGTGCTGCTGGGCGGGGCCTGGCTGCGCGAGGCGCACGCGCTGTACGGGCGGGCCAAGGCCGGGATCGTGGGCGCGAAGCTCAAGGAGATGCGGCTGTTCCACTGGTCGATCACCTACCTGTCGCTGCTGATGGTGGTCTGCGCGATCGACCCGTTCGTCAAGTAGAGGCTTACGAAGCAGAGGCTTACGCGAAGAGCCCCGGTCCAGGCGGACCGGGGCTCTTCGCGTTCTCAGCGGGCGGGCAGCTCGGAGGGGCCGACGTGGCCGTCCAACCAGTCCCGCAGCGGCTGGGAGGCGTGCAGGAAGCCGGCGATCCGGGTGTGGGCGGCGCGGGTGCCCAGCCACTTCGCGGGCTCCCACTCCTGCCAGGCCACCAGGCCCTTGTGGCGCAGCAGCCCGATCCGGGGGTGGTCCTTGGGGTAGCCGCGCGGGGCCGACTTGAGGGAGTCCCGGCCCACGACCAGCGGGCCCTGCTGCTCCACCCGGGCGATCACCCGCTCCAGCTCCGCGCCGGTGACGTCCTCCGCGACGGCGGCGCGGTAGCGCTCCAGCTGGTCGGGGGCGAGCTGGTAGAGGCCGTTGCCGCAGGCCAGTCCGTCGGCGGAGAGCTGGATGTAGCCGCCGCTCTCCAGATGGGCGCCGATGTGGGTCTTGTACGGGGACTTGTCGGCGCTGAACCGGACGTCGCGGTTGGGCCGGAAGATCTTCCCCGGCCCGAACTCCGGCTCCAGTTCGGCGAGCAGCAGCTCCATCGGGGCCCGGACGACGCCGTCGTAGACGTCCTTGTGGGCCTGCCAGAAGGTCTTGGAGTTGTCGGCTTCCAGGTGCTCGTAGAAGTCGAGCGCCTCGGCCGGCCAGCCGGAGAAGGTCACCCCTCCAGTATGTGGCCCGGTGCACAGGGCGCTCCCGTCGCCAGCGGCGCTACCGGTGGGTAGCATGCGGGACATGAGCAGCGCAGAGACCGCCACCGCCGCGCCGGACGCCCGCACCGAGCGCCGCGCCAAGCGCATCGCCAAGCACCTCACCAGCTTCGCCCGCGAGCACGGGGGCGGCGACGCCGTCGTCGAGTACGTCGGCTCCGTGGCCACCCGCATCGTGGTCGTCGGCGCGGACGGCGCCTGGGGCGACCAGGTCGCCCCCAGCTACGCCGTGGGCAAGCGCGCCGCCGAGCTGGCCGGGCTGACCCTGCACGACGACTTCGAGGGCGAGCTGGGCCTCAAGGTCAAGACCGGCGCGTACGAGTGGAAGCGGATGGCCGGCATCCAGATCTGACCGCGTCCCGGTACGACGAACGGCCCGGTTCCCCCCACGCGGGGGAGCCGGGCCGTCGGCGTGTGCGCGGTCAGACCGAGGCGGGCTGCGGGGTCTGGGCGGGGAGCTGGTCGGTGACCGCCTCGGCGCCGCGGGTGCGCAGGGCGAGGGGGACGCGGAGGGCGGCGATCCAGGTCAGTGCCGCGAGGAGCATGTGGAGGCCGACCATCAGCTCGGGGGCGTCGGTGAAGTACTGGATGAAGCCCAGGACGCCCTGCAGCAGCAGGACGGCGAGCAGTTCCTTGGTGCGGGACCTGGCCGCCTGGGGGGCCTTCACGGCGGCGAGGACGAAGATCGCCGCGATGGCCAGGCCCACGGACACGAACGCGAAGTCGGCGTGGAACTGGGCGAGGCGGTCGTAGTCGATCGGGATGCGCGGGACGATCTTGTTGTCCTTGGGCGTGCCGGGGTGGTGGCCGGCGCCGGTCACCAGGGTGCCGGCCGCGACGAGCAGGCCGATCACGGTGACCAGGACGTAGGACAGCTGGTGGACCGGGCGGGGCACCACGAGCGTCGGCGGGCCGTCGCCCTCCTTGGACCGCTCCCACATCAGCAGCGCGACCCAGACCAGGGCCATCGCGGCGATCATGTGCAGCGCCACGGTGTACGGGTTGAGGCCGGTCAGCACGGTGATGCCGCCGAGCACGGCGTTGCTCATCACCAGCCAGAACTGGGCCCAGCCGAGCCGGGTCATGCTGTGCCGCCAGGGCCGGTGGCAGCGGGCGGCCAGGATGGCCCAGCCGACGGCGGCGCTCAGTACGTAGGTGAGCATCCGGTTGGTGAACTCGACGATGCCGTGGAAGCCCATCTCGGCGGTGGGCGTCAGGCTCTCGTCGGTGCACCGGGGCCAGGTCGTACAGCCGAGGCCGGAGGCGGTGAGGCGGACGGCGCCGCCGGTGACGACGATCACCACGCTCATCACCAGCGCGGCGAACGTGGCACGCCGGACCATCTCGGCGGATGGCTGCCAGCGCTCGGCGAGCAGGGAGAAGGGATTAGGCACGCGGTCAATCGTAGGCGGCCTTACAGGCGATCTTGGGGCGGGGCACGGGCCGCGCGGCGGTGTGGCGCGGGTGGTGCGGCGGGAGGCGGCGGAGCCGGCGGGCGGCGACACGCTGGGGTGCGACACGCGGACAAACCGGGGTGGTTCGGTCAAGGAGGTTATTGGTCTTGACCAATCACCCGTTTGGCCGAAAGAGTGCGGATTGGTCCATACCTTTTTGAGGACCCCTCCCCCCATCTACGCCCGCACGCAAGCGGAGACCTGCACATGCGCATACCCATTTCCGCCGCCGCGCTCGCGGTAGGCGGCTCGCTCGCACTGGCCGGGCTCGTCGCGCCGGCCGCCCAGGCCGTCGGCACCGACCAGGAGTGCCGCAGCCTCGGGGTCGCCAACCTCTACGGCGAGTTCATCGAGGGCGACGACACCCACACCCCCGACGCCGAGGGCGCGGTCGCGGTCGGCGGCAACGCCGACTTCACCGGCGGCTTCTCGGTCGGCCAGGAGCTCACCCAGGCCCAGGTCGACGCGCTGCCCGGCAAGAACGCCCTGGTCGTGGCCGGCAAGCTCACCGGCCACAACACCCAGGTGATGAAGGGCAACGGCGTCTTCGGCTCCAAGGCCGACGGCGCGGTGGCCCAGGCCCACGCCGGCACCGTCAACCAGGGCCCCTCGCCGATCGACTTCAAGGCCGAGTTCGCCAAGCTGCGCGCCGCCGCCACCTCGCTGGCCGCCGTCCCGCAGACCGCCGGCGCCACCGTCCAGGCCGAGGGCGCCAAGCTGACGCTCACCGGCGGCGACGCGAAGTACAACAGCTTCACCGTCGACGCGGCGAAGCTGCAGGGCGCCAAGGACGTCTACCTCAAGGTGCCGGTCGGCTCGGTGACGGTGGTCAACGTCACCGGCGGCTCGTACGACATGGCGGCGGCCGGGACCACCGGCTTCCACCTGTGGGACGAGGGCAAGAAGGCCTTCGTGCTGGACGACAAGCTCCAGAGCGCCGCGGGCGGGGCGATCCGGTCCAGGCTGCTCTGGAACTTCCCGACCGCCACCAAGGTGGTCAAGAACAGCCAGGCCGCCTGGGCCGGCACCGTGCTCGCGCCGAACGCCGCCTTCGACCTCGGCAGCGGCGGCCCGGTCAACGGCTCGGTGATCGCCGCCTCGCTGACCGGCAAGGGCGGTGCCGAGACGCACCACTACCCCTTCACCGGCTGCCTGCCGGGCACCACCGTCCCGACGCCGTCCGGCACCCCGACGGTGCCGCCGACCGTCCCGCCGACCGTGCCGAGCGGCTCGCCGTCGGCCACGCCGAGCGCGTCGACCGCCCCGAGCGGTTCGGCGAGCCCCTCGGGCGGCCCGTCCGCGTCGACGAGCGGCAAGCCCAGCGCGAGCGGCAGCCCGTCGGCCGGCGGCTCGACCGCCGCTCCGGCGGCCTCGGGCAGCCCGTCCGCCCAACCGGACGCCGGGGGCAACCTGGCGCACACCGGCTCCGGTCCGGTGCTGCCGCTGGCGATCGGCGGCGCGGTCGTGCTCGCGGCCGGCGGCGGGATCGTGGTGGCCGCCCGGCGCAAGGCGGCCCGGAAGGCCTGAACCGGCTGAGCCCGCGATCCGGCCGGGAACGCCGGCAACGCGGGCGCGTCGGAGGCACAGGAGTGTCGGAAAGAACGGAAAGGCCGGAAACGACGGAAAGGCCGGAATGGCCCGGCGTTCGTCGGCTGACCGAATCGGAGCCCTCGGTGATTGAACCTGATCACCGGGGGCTCCGTTCTTCCCTGAAGTGGCGAAGTCCATTCAGGTTTGCCGAATCCGCGTTCTGCGAGGTGACGGCTGTGATGGGCTGGCCCAAGCACATCGGAAGACGGACGGACAGTCGATATCCGGTCGTGCGGCGGGGTGTGGCGGGGTGCGGGAGTGCCGGTAGAGTCCCCCGGACAGTCGTAGCGGGCCACCGCGTACCACTCAACACGCCTGCTGCGCACGACCGTTCGGAGGGGAACAAAGTAATGGCGCGACAGCAGCGGCACTTCGCGATCGGCGCGACGGCACTCGCCGGCACGGCTGCGGCCGGTTTTCTCCTGCCTCTGGCACTGGCCACCAATGCCTCGGCGCACGTGCCGAGTTGGTCGGTGACCTGCGACAAGATCGTGATCGATCTGATCAACTACAGCCCCAAGGCCGACGTGAAGAACACCGTCAGCCTCACCATCGACGGCGAGAAGGTCCTGGACGCCAAGGCCTTCCCCGCGGAGTTCCACGGCTCCTTCCCGGTGAAGGACCACGATGCCCCGATCAAGGCGAACCTGGTGGTCACCACCACGGAGAACCCGAACGAGAAGGGCTGGAACATCAACGAGACCAAGACCATCGAGCCGTGCCACACGCCGACTCCGACCCCGACCCCCACCAAGACCCCGACCCCGACTCCCACCCCGACGCCGACCGTGACCCCGAGCACCCCGCCGCCGGTCACGACGCCCCCGGCCACCCCGACCCCGTCGGTGACCCACACCCCGAGCAAGACCCCGACCCCGTCGCCCTCCGCCAGCGCGCCGGCGCTCGCCCAGACCGGTAGCAGCGACGCGACCCCGATGATCGCGGCGGCCGGCGGCGGTGTGCTGCTGGTAGGCGGCGCGCTCGTGCTGCTCGCCCGCAAGCGCCGTGGCGGCAGCGAGAGCTGACGCCTGGTCAGTCGACAACGGCAACGCCCCCCGGCCGCCAAGTGGCCGGGGGGCGTTGTGCGTTGCCGCCGCCGGTCACTCCCAGCGGAAGAAGCGGGCGGCCGCGGCCAGGCCGAGCGCCGACCAGCCGGCCAGGATGCCGAGGTCCGCCCACGGCACCCCGGCGCCGGCCTGGAGCACCGACCGCAGGCCGTCCGAGAGCGCCGAGATCGGCAGCAGCTCCAGCACCGGGCGCACCGCGTCGGGGAACCTGCCCAGCGGCACGATCACCCCGCCGGCGAGCAGCAGCAGGATGAACACCAGGTTGGCGCCGGCCAGGGTGGCCTCGGCCTTCAGGGTGCCGGCCATCAGCAGGCCGAGCCCGGAGAAGGCGGCGGTGCCGAGAACCAGCAGCGCGGCGACCGTCAGCGGGTTGCCGTGCGGGGACCAGCCGAGGGCCAGGGCGATCACCGACAGCAGCGCGACCTGCAGCGCCTCCGTCACCAGGACGCAGCCGGTCTTGGCGGTCAGCAGCGCCCAGCGCGGCAGCGGGCTGGCGCCGAGCCGCTTCAGTACGCCGTAGCGGCGCTCGAAGCCGGTGGCGATGGCCTGGCCGGTGAAGGCGGTGGACATCACGGCCAGCGCGAGCAGGCCGGGGGCCAGGAAGTCGACCCGCTTGCCGGGGCCCTCGACCGCGACGATGTCCACGGCGGAGAACAGCACCAGCAGCACGGTCGGGATGACCACGGTGAGCAGCAGCTGCTCGCCGTTGCGCAGCAGCATCCGGGTCTCGAACGCGGTCTGGGCGAGCAGCATCCGGCCGACGGGCGCGGGGCCCGGCTTGGGGGAGTAGTCCGTCGTGGCGGCGCTCATGGTTCCCTCACTGCGTTCGCTCATGAGCGGAGCTCCCGTCCGGTCAGGTCGAGGAAGACGTCCTCCAGGCTGCGGCGCTGGACGGACAGCCGTTCGGGCAGGATGCCGGAGGCCGCGCACCAGCCGGTGACGGCGGCCACCAGCTGCGGGTCGACGGGCGCCTCGACGCGGTAGTTGCCGGGGGCGGTCTCGGTGGCGGTGGCGCCCTCGGGCAGCTCCTTGAGCAGCGGGCCGAGGTCGAGCCCGGGCGGGCCGTCGAAGTGCAGCGTGCTCTCGGCGCCGCCGCGGCACAGCTCCTCGGTGGTGCCGTCGGCGATCACCTTGCCGCGGTCGACGATGGCGACCCGGTCGGCGAGCTGCTCGGCCTCGTCCATGTGGTGGGTGGTGACGACCACGGTGACGCCGTCCCGGCGCAGGTCGCGCACCAGCTCCCAGGTGGCCCGGCGGGCCTGCGGGTCGAGGCCCGCGGTGGGCTCGTCCAGGAAGACCAGCTCGGGGCGGCCGACCACGGCCATCGCCAGGGCGAGTCGCTGCTGCTGGCCGCCGGACAGCCGGCGGTAGGTGGTGCGGCCGCAGGAGCCGAGGCCGAGGCGTTCGACCAGGGCGTCCACGTCCAGCGGGTGGGCGTGCAGCTTGGCGGTGTGCCGCAGCATCTCGACGGCGCGCGCGCCCGCGTACACGCCGCCGGACTGCAACATGACGCCGATCCGGGGCCGGAGCGCGGCGCCCTGGGTGACCGGGTCGAGGCCGAGGACGCGGACGGTGCCGCCGTCCGGACGGCGGTACCCCTCGCAGGTCTCGATGGTGGTGGTCTTGCCGGCGCCGTTGGGGCCGAGGACGGCGGTGATCGCGCCGGCCGGGATGGTGAGGTCGAGGCCGTCCACCGCGAGCTTGTCGTCGTAGCGTTTGACCAGCCCGGCGATCTGGACCGCGGGTTCGGAGTGCATACCGGCGAGTGTAAGAGGGCCTGACGCGCCGGTCGGACGGCGGCTCGGTGATCGTTTTCCCAGGTCAGGTAAGGCTAACCTGCGTGACAGATGACACCGGTGAGGCCTGGGTCACGGCTTGTCCCGGCGGAAGTAATTACGCAACACTGGTGTTGTGAAAAACATGCGCGAGCACGCCCAGCAGCGGGAGGCCGAGTCGGCCTCCTCCTGTGACGTGCCCGTGACGGCGGCCGAGGTGCTGCTGGAGGGCCACCGGGCCACCCGGGACCGGGTCGCGCGGTCGATCCTGGACCACGGCCCGTCCTCCGCCGCCGACCTGGCGAACCGGCTCGGCCTCACCGCCGCCGCCGTCCGCCGCCACCTCGACGGCCTGGTCGCCACCGGTCTGGTCGAGTCCCGCGAACAGCGGGTCTACGGCAGCCGCGGCCGGGGCCGTCCGGCCAAGGTCTTCGCCCTCACCGACGCCGGCCGGGACGCCTTCTACCAGGCGTACGACCAGCTCGCCGCCGACGCGCTGCGCTGGATCGCGGACTCGGTGGGCGGCGGCAAGGCGGGCGAGGAGGCGGTCGCCGCCTTCGCCCGCGCCCGGTTCGGCAAGCAGGCCGAGAAGTACCTGGAGGCCCTGCGCCTGGCCGCCGCCGGAGAGCGCCCCGAGGCGCTGGCCCAGGCGCTCAGCGCGGACGGGTACGCTGCCACGGTGCGGCGTGTCCCGTCGGCCGCGGCCAAGGCCCCGGCGGGCGCCCAGCTCTGCCAGCACCACTGCCCGGTCGCGCACATCGCCGAGCAGTTCCCGCAGCTCTGCGAGGCGGAGACCGAGGTCTTCTCCCAGCTCCTGGGCACCCATGTGCAACGGCTGGCCACGATCGCCCACGGCGACGGGGTCTGCACCACCTATGTGCCGGCACCCGGTGCCGCATCGTCGTCCGCCCAGCCCCCGGCGGGACGCGGCTCCGATGCGATGCCGACTGCCAGTACATGAAAAATTCCGTGTCCACCGAAGATTCAGCGTCCGCGCGTTAGGAAGCTCGCATGACTGACACCGTTTCGCACCCCGAGCTCGAAGGCCTCGGCAATTACGAGTACGGCTGGGCCGACCCGGACACCGCCGGTGCCGCGGCCAAGCGCGGGCTCAGCGAGGACGTCGTCCGCGACATCTCGGCGAAGAAGAACGAGTCCGAGTGGATGCTGAACCTGCGGCTCAAGGGCCTGAAGCTGTTCGGCAAGAAGCCCATGCCGACCTGGGGCTCCGACCTCACCGGCATCGACTTCGACAACATCAAGTACTTCGTCCGCTCCACCGAGAAGCAGGCCGAGTCCTGGGAGGACCTGCCGGCGGACATCAAGGCGACCTACGACAAGCTCGGCATCCCGGAGGCGGAGAAGCAGCGCCTGGTCGCCGGTGTCGCCGCCCAGTACGAGTCCGAGGTCGTCTACCACCAGATCCGCGAGGACCTGGAGGAGCAGGGCGTCATCTTCCTGGACACCGACACCGCGCTGCGCGAGCACCCGGAGATCTTCAAGGAGTACTTCGGCACGGTGATCCCGGCCGGCGACAACAAGTTCGCCGCGCTGAACACGGCCGTGTGGTCCGGCGGCTCGTTCATCTACGTGCCGAAGGGCGTGCACGTCGACATCCCGCTGCAGGCCTACTTCCGGATCAACACCGAGAACATGGGCCAGTTCGAGCGGACGCTGATCATCGTCGACGAGGACGCCTACGTCCACTACGTCGAGGGCTGCACCGCCCCGATCTACTCCTCCGACTCGCTGCACTCGGCGGTCGTGGAGATCATCGTCAAGAAGGGCGGCCGCTGCCGCTACACGACCATCCAGAACTGGTCGAACAACGTCTACAACCTGGTCACCAAGCGTGCCGTGGCGTACGAGGGCGCGACCATGGAGTGGGTCGACGGCAACATCGGCTCCAAGGTCACCATGAAGTACCCGGCCGTCTACCTGATGGGCGAGCACGCCAAGGGCGAGACCCTCTCGATCGCCTTCGCGGGCGAGGGCCAGCACCAGGACGCCGGCGCCAAGATGGTGCACATGGCGCCGAACACCTCGTCCAACATCGTCTCCAAGTCGGTGGCGCGCGGCGGCGGCCGGACCTCCTACCGCGGTCTGATCGAGATCGGCGAGGGCTCCAAGGGCGCCAAGTCCAACGTGCTGTGCGACGCGCTGCTGGTGGACACCATCTCCCGCTCGGACACCTACCCGTACGTGGACGTCCGCGAGGACGACGTGTCCATGGGCCACGAGGCGACCGTCTCCAAGGTCAGCGAGGACCAGCTCTTCTACCTGATGAGCCGCGGCATGACCGAGTTCGAGGCGATGGCGATGATCGTCCGTGGCTTCGTCGAGCCGATCGCGCGCGAGCTGCCGATGGAGTACGCGCTGGAGCTCAACCGGCTGATCGAGCTGCAGATGGAGGGCGCGGTCGGCTGACCTCCGGCCGCCGCCGTCCACTCATTTCCGAGGAAGAGAGCACTACGAACAGCCATGGCTGAGCAGAACACCACCGGCTCCACCACCGCCGGTTCGATCGAGGTCGGCACGGCCGGCGCGGGCGCGCAGCTCGCCGGCCCCGGCACCGGCCGCACCACGGTCCAGCAGCCGATCGACGCGCGCGTCGCGGTCAAGCCGTCCTTCGACGTGAACGACTTCCCGGTGCCCACCGGCCGCGAGGAGGACTGGCGGTTCACCCCGCTGCACCGCCTCGGCGGGCTGCACGACGGCACCGCCGCCGCTGCCGAGCGCGGCGAGGACAAGGTCGAGTTCACGCTGCCGGACGGCGTCACCGCCGAGACCGTCGGCCGGGACGACGCCCGCCTGGGCAAGGCCGGCAAGCCGGTCGACCGGGTCGCCGCGCAGGCGTTCAGCGCCTTCGACCAGGCCCTGGTCGTCACCGTCCCCAAGGAGTCGGTGCTGGCCGAGCCGGTCCGGATCGACGTGCGCGGCGAGGGCGGGGTCCGCTTCGCCCACGTGGTGATCGACGTCAAGCCGTTCGCCGAGGCCGTCGTGGTGCTCAACCACGCGGGCACCGGGACCCGGGCCGCCAACGTCGAGCTGCTGGTCGGCGACGGCGCCAAGCTCACCTTCGTCTCCGTCCAGGACTGGGACCGCGACGCCGTCCACGCCGCCCAGCAGACCGCGCTGGTCGGCCGGGACGCCTCGCTGAAGTCCGTGGTCGTCACCTTCGGCGGCGACGTCGTCCGGATCCACCCGCGGGTCAGCTACGCCGCGCCCGGCGGCGAGGCCGAGCTGTTCGGCCTCTACTTCGCCGACGCCGGCCAGCACCTGGAGCACCGTCTGGTCATCGACCACGACACCCCGCACTGCCGCTCCAACGTGGTCTACAAGGGCGCGCTGCAGGGCCAGGACGCCCACGCCGTCTGGGTCGGCGACGTGCTGATCCGCGCCGCCGCCGAGGGCACCGACACCTACGAGCTCAACCGGAACCTGGTGCTCACCGACGGCGCCCGGGTCGACTCGATCCCCAACCTGGAGATCGAGACCGGTGAGATCGTCGGCGCCGGCCACGCCTCCGCGACCGGCCGCTTCGACGACGAGCAGCTGTTCTACCTGCGGTCCCGCGGCATCCCGGCCGACGAGGCCCGCCGCCTGGTGGTCCGCGGCTTCTTCGCCGAACTCGTCCAGCAGATCGGCGTCGCCGAGATCCAGGACCAGCTGATGGAGAAGATCGAGGCCGAGCTGGAAGCGGCGGTCTGATCCAGATGACCTTCCTCCGTGCCTGCGCGCTGAGCGACCTCCAGGAGGACGTTCCCAAGCGCGTGGACCTCAACGGCGTGCCGGTCTCCGTCGTCCGTACCGACGAGGGGGTGTTCGCGATCAACGACACCTGCTCGCACGCGAACGTCTCGCTCTCCGAGGGCGAGGTCGAGGACTGCATGATCGAGTGCTGGCTGCACGGCTCCAGCTTCGACCTGCGCACCGGCAAGCCGTCCGGCCTGCCCGCCACCAAGCCGGTCGCTGTCTACCCCGTAAAGATCGAAGGGGACGATGTGCTCGTCTCCGTCAACCAGGAGTCCTGAGTACACATGGCAACCCTTGAAATCCGCGACCTGCACGTCTCCGTGGACGCCGAGAACGGCCCGCGCGAGATCCTGAAGGGCGTGGACCTGACCGTGAAGCAGGGCGAGACCCACGCCATCATGGGTCCGAACGGCTCGGGCAAGTCCACCCTCGCCTACTCGCTGGCCGGTCACCCCAAGTACACCGTCACCGGCGGCTCGGTGCTGCTCGACGGCGAGGACGTCCTGGAGATGTCCGTCGACGAGCGCGCCAAGGCCGGCGTCTTCCTGGCCATGCAGTACCCCGTCGAGGTCCCGGGCGTCTCGGTCTCCAACTTCCTGCGCACCGCCGCCACCGCCGTCCGCGGCGAGGCCCCCAAGCTGCGGCTGTGGGTGAAGGAGGTCAAGGAGGCGATGGCCGCCCTCCAGATGGACCCGGCCTTCGCCGAGCGCAACGTCAACGAGGGCTTCTCCGGTGGTGAGAAGAAGCGCCACGAGATCCTCCAGCTGGAGCTGCTCAAGCCGAAGATCGCGATCCTCGACGAGACCGACTCCGGCCTGGACGTCGACGCGCTGCGGATCGTCTCCGAGGGCATCAACCGGGTCCGCTCGACCGGCGAGGTCGGCACCCTGCTGGTGACCCACTACACCCGCATCCTGCGGTACATCAAGCCCGACCACGTCCACGTCTTCGCGGGCGGCCGCATCGTCGAGTCCGGCGGCGCCGAGCTCGCCGACAAGCTGGAGAACGAGGGCTACGAGGCGTATGTGAAGGGGGGCGCGTCCGAGTGACGCATCCGTTCGCGGGACTGCTCGACACCGACGCGATCCGCAAGGACTTCCCGGTCCTCCAGCGGGTGCTGCACGACGACAAGCCGCTGGTCTACCTGGACAACGCGGCGACCTCGCAGAAGCCGCGCCAGGTGCTGGAGGCGCTGAACGCCTACTACGAGCGGCACAACGCCAACGTCCACCGCGGCGTGCACGTGCTCGCCGAGGAGGCCACGGCGCTGTACGAGGGCGCCCGGGACAAGGTCGCGGCGTTCGTCAACGCGCCGAGCCGCAACGAGGTGATCTTCACCAAGAACGCCTCGGAGTCGCTCAACCTTGTTGCCAACATGCTGGCCTGGGCCGACGAGCCGTACCGGGTGGACGCCGACTCCGAGATCGTCATCACGGAGATGGAGCACCACTCCAACATCGTCCCGTGGCAGCTGCTCTCGCAGCGCAGCGGTGCGAAGCTCAAGTGGTTCGGGCTGACCGACGAGGGCCGGCTCGACCTGTCGAACATCGACGAGCTGATCACCGAGAAGACCAAGGTGGTCTCCTTCACCCTGGTCTCCAACCTGCTCGGCACCGTCAACCCGGTCGAGACGATCGTCCGCAAGGCCCAGTCGGTCGGCGCGCTGGTCGTCATCGACGCCTCGCAGGCCGCGCCGCACATGGTGCTCGACGTGCAGGCGCTGGAAGCCGACTTCGTCGCCTTCACCGGGCACAAGATGCTGGCCCCGACCGGCATCGGCGTGCTCTGGGGCCGCCAGGAGCTGCTGGAGGACCTCCCGCCGTTCCTCGGCGGCGGCGAGATGATCGAGACCGTCACCATGGGCTCGTCCACCTACGCCCCGGCGCCCCACAAGTTCGAGGCCGGCACCCCGCCGATCGCCCAGGCGGTCGGACTCGGCGCGGCCATCGACTACCTCCAGGGCATCGGCATGGAGAAGATCGCGGCGCACGAGCACGCGATCACCGAGTACGCCGTCGAGCGGCTGCTCGAGGTCCCCGACCTGCGGATCATCGGCCCGCGCACGGCCGTGGACCGCGGCGCCGCGATCTCCTTCACCCTCGGCGACATCCACCCGCACGACGTGGGCCAGGTGCTGGACGAGCAGGGCATCGCCGTGCGCGTCGGCCACCACTGCGCGCGGCCGGTGTGCCTGCGGTACGGAATTCCGGCGACCACGCGGGCGTCGTTCTATCTGTACTCGACGCCGGGCGAGGTCGACGCGCTGATCGACGGCCTGCACCACGTCCGGAACTTCTTCGGCTGAGGGACGGGGCAGGACGACCATGAAGCTCGACTCGATGTACCAGGACATCATCCTGGACCACTACCGCAACCCGAAGGGCAAGGGGCTGCGGGACGGCGACGCCGAGGTGCACCACGTCAACCCGACGTGTGGCGACGAGATCACCCTGCGGGTGAAGCTCGACGGTGCCAAGGTCACCGACGTCTCGTACGAGTCCCAGGGCTGTTCGATCAGCCAGGCCAGCGCCTCGGTGCTGAACGAGCTGGTGGTCGGCAAGACCGTCGGCGAGGCGCAGGCCGTCCAGGAGGCCTTCCTGGAGCTGATGCAGAGCAAGGGCCAGGGCGAGGGCGACGAGGAGGTGCTGGAGGACGCGGTCGCGTTCGCCGGCGTCTCCAAGTACCCGGCCCGGGTCAAGTGCGCCCTGCTCAGCTGGATGGCCTGGAAGGACGCCACCGCCCAGGCGCTCGCCAAGAACCCCGCCGTGAACGACTGACCCGCAGAGGAGGACAAGACCATGAGTGACGAAACCCCCTCCACTGCGGAGGAGCAGACCGGCACCGTCATCGTCGGCACCACCGCCGGCACCGTCTCGGTCGAGGACCTGACCGAGGCCCTGATGGACGTCGTCGACCCCGAACTGGGCATCGACGTCGTCAACCTGGGCCTGATCTACGGCATCCACATCGACGAGTCCGACGTGGCCACCATCGACATGACGCTCACCTCGGCGGCCTGCCCGCTGACCGACGTCATCGAGGACCAGGCCAAGACGGCCACCGACGGCCTGGTGCAGGACCTGCGCATCAACTGGGTCTGGATGCCGCCGTGGGGCCCCGACAAGATCACCGACGACGGCCGCGACCAGCTCCGCGCCCTCGGCTTCAACGTCTGAGGACGGGCTAGTTCGTCAACCTGCTGCCGTACAAACCTCCCCTTCGAGGGAAAGGTTTGTACGGCAGTGGTATATCTGCGACCGGGCGGCCAGGCTGGAGCCGCGACCGTGGAGGGAGCGACGTAATGGCTGTGGAAGCAACCGGGCACTGGACGTTGCCCGACTCGCCGTACGCCATGTGGGTCCGGGGCGAGCTTGAGCAGTATCTGCGGATTCCGGACGATGGCACGCGGGTCGAGGTCATTGGAGGGGAGTTCGTCGTGTCACCGGCGCCGGCAGTTACGCATGCGGTGTTCCTCTCGCACATCGAGCGACGGTTCACGCTGGCCTTGGGTTCGGATCCGGCCTTCCCGTGGAGGGCACTGCAGACGGTCAACCTGGACCTGGTGGAGATCGGTGACGGCTACATCCCGGACCTCGTCATCGTGGGTACCGAGGTCGAGGAGCGGGCTCTGAACGGAGACCTCTCCCGCCTCCACCCGGACGACATCGGCATGGCGGTCGAGGTGACCTCCCCGTCCAATGCCCGCTATGACCGCCGCCCGATGTTCGGGCGGCAGATCAGGTCCACCAAGTGGAACGGGTATGCCCGGGGCGGGGTGCCGAACTACCTGCTGGTGGACCGCGACCCGCGGCTGTCCGGTGTCACCCTGTTCGGGGAGCCGAACCGGGGCGAGGGGACGTACGAGGTGCTGGGCGAGTGGAAGTTCGGTGAGACCGTCCGGCTGCCGAAGCCCTTTGACGTCGAGATCGATACCGGCAAATGGAAGCCCTGGGAGTAGGGGCGGAAGCGCCGCTGCCCGGGACTTCTTCGGAAGTCCCGGGCAGCGGCGTTCTGTGTGCGGGCCGTCAGGCGGTGGGCTTGGGTTTGCGGGCGACGGCGATGGCGAGGGCGGTGCAGGCGAGGGCGGCGAGGGCGGCGAAGCCGCTGACGGAGGGGAGGAGGCCGTAGGTCTGGACGAGGGCGCCGAGGGCGATGATGGGGGCGGAGCTGCCGAGGTAGACGATGACCCAGAGGGCGCTCAGTTCGGAGCCGCGGCGTTCCGGGTTCATCGCGGTGACGGCGCTGGTGAACAGGGAGCGGAAGGCGACGCCCTGGGAGACGCCGCCGAGGACGCTGCCGATGAAGAGCAGTGCCGGGGTGCCGGTGTACTGGGCGGCGACGACCAGGCCGAGGCCGGTGGCCAGGCCGGTCATGCCGAGGGCGGTCACCACGCGGTCGGAGGTCGGCGGGACGAGCAGCTGGGTGGCGGCGGAGGAGCCGAGCAGGAGGGCGGCCACGATCGCGCCGACCAGCTTGGAGTCGGTGTGCAGCAGCTTGGCGGCGAAGGCCGGGGCCAGGCTGAGGTAGACGCCGAACACCGCGTAGGAGATGAAGCCGGCGGTGGCGGCGAGCAGGAACTCGCGGCGCCCGGTGCGCGGCAGCCGCAGGCGCTGGGGGCGCAGGTGGGCCGGGGTGGTGATGCGGGGCGGGGAGGCCGGCGGGCGGCTGCGGCCGGGCATCCGGGGGTGGAGGAGGGCCAGCGGCACGCAGAGCGCGAGCAGGGCGATGGCGTGCAGCAGGAAGGGCGTCAGCAACGGTTCGGAGCCGCCGGCCAGCAGGGCGCCGACCACCGGGCCGAGGGCGACGCCGCCCGCGGAGCAGGCCAGGGTGATCTTGGCGGCCAGGGTCGGGTGGTCGGGCAGCAGGTCGCCGAGGGCGGCTCCGGCGGCGCCGGTGGACAGGCCGACGGCGATGCCCTGGACGGCCCGGCCGGCGGCGAGCTGCCAGAAGCTGTCGGAGGTGGCGAACACGACGTCGCCGACGGCGGACAGCGCGACGGCGGGCAGGATCAGGGCGCGGCGGCCGAGGTGGTCGGACCAGTGGCCGACCACGGCCAGGACCGGGACCAGCGCCAGCACGTAGATCGCGAACAGGACGGTGGTGTCGAGCGCGGTGAGGTGCAGCCGCTGCTGGAGGAGCGAGTAGATCGGCGTGGCCAGGTTGGCGCCGATCAGCATCAGCAGCAGGGCGGCGGCCACCAGGCCGACGCGGACGCCGCGCAGCGCGTTCCAGCGGCTGATCGCGGCGAGCCGGAGCTGGGCGCGCGGCGCGAGCTCCGGGGGAAGCAGGGCCTCCGACAGTCGGCGTCCGTCGAGCTGCGCGGTGCGCAGGCCGGAGCCGGCGGGGGAGAGGTCCGCCATGGCAGGGGTCTCCTGTGGCCGGGCACCACCGGGGTCGGCGGGGTGTGCCGGCGCGCCCGTCCGGAGGCGCTGTGGTGGTGGCCGAGGGTACGGGCTCCCTGGTGGGGCGAGGTGAGCTGAAGAGGGCCCCTCCGGCCCGGGGTCGGGCGGAGGGCGGTTGGGCTTCGTTGCCCCGGTGGCACGCGCGGGGTGTGCGCGGTACCAGACCGAAGGATAAGGGGTGGGCGTACGCCCATGGCGCGCGCCCCTGGGTGCGCCCCGTACGGCCGGGCGTCGGGGGTGCCCGGCCTATACGCTGAGGTGATGGATCGGTACGCGGCGCTGTTGGGCTGACCGCTGGGCTGAGGGAGAGCGCACAACGATGGCCGGACGACGTCGCAAGAACACCGGGGCTTCGACGGGTGAGGGCGCGGCCGAGGCGGTGCTGCCCGCCGACCTGGAGCTCCAGGACCTCTACGGGGCGTTCGCCGCGCACGGGCTGGACGACGAGGACCTGGACGACGCGGCCGTCCTGGTCCCGCCGGTGAAGCTGCCCGCCGAGCGCGAGCTGGCCGAGCAGGCGAAGGCCGTACCGATGTTCGGGTACGCGCTGGCGCTGGCCCGCTGGTCCGCCCCGCACCGGGAAGTGGACGAGTTCGGCGACCTGGTCGAGGCGGACCGGGCGCCCGCGGCCCGGCTGCTGGGCCTGGCCCCGGCCGAGGGCGAGGTGCCCGAGGAGGCCGAGATCGAGGCGCTGCGGGCCTGGTCGCTGGCCTGCGACCTGGACCTGGTGGAGCTCGGTACGACGGCGGAGGGCGAGCACGTCGCCGTCCCCGGCCCGGACCTGGAGCCCGCCGAGCAGGGCGACCCGGAGACCGTCCTGGAGCTGTGGCTGACCGCCGCCGGGATCGTCCGGGAGCTGGCCGTCGAGGCGGACTCCGTCCCGGAGGAGGGCGCCGGGGAGGCCGGGGCCGGGGAGGGCGAGGAGGACGAGGACGCGCTCTCCGAGGTCGAGGAGGCCCGTGACGAGGCCGCCGAGCTGCTGGACGAGGCCCTGCAGGTGCTCTACGAGACCACCGCCTTCGCCGAGCCCGGCAACGA
The DNA here is from genome assembly GCF_042789775.1 of Kitasatospora sp. NPDC056800. Classification (NCBI taxonomy): domain Bacteria; kingdom Bacillati; phylum Actinomycetota; class Actinomycetes; order Kitasatosporales; family Streptomycetaceae; genus Kitasatospora; species Kitasatospora sp. NPDC056800. The sequence continues at coordinate 20,415 of NZ_JBHUAL010000145.1, forward strand.
GACCGTGCCGCTGGGCGTGCTGGCCGCGCTGCTGGTCGTCCCGGAGGGCGAGGAGCCCAGCGAGGAACTGCTCGGCGACATCACGGACGTGATGGTCGCGCTGGACCCGATGCTGGGCGACCTCGCCGAGCTGGGCCTGCTGGACTACCGCCCGATCGACCCCGAGCTGTTCGACGAGGAGGACGGCGAGGAGCCCGCCGTGGTCGGCGAGGAGCCGCTGGACGAGGAGGAGTCGGCCCGCTTCGGGCTGGTCCGGCTCACCCCGCTCGGCCAGTACGGCATCCGGCAGTGGCTGCTGGAGGACGGCTACGACGCGCCGCTGGTCGGCGACCTGGCCAAGGGGGACGCGGCCGAGCTGCTGCGCGGCGTGTGCGAGTCGGCCAACGTGCTGCCGGAGGAGGAGCTGCGGGCGTGGACCGCCGACCGGGAGCCGGTGGCGGCGGCGCGCGAGCTGCTCGCGGCGGCGCGCGGCTCCGACGGCTACGGCCCGCTGCGCCGGATGCTCGGCGTCTCGGCGCTCAACCTGCTCGGGCCGGGCGCGGAGCCGGCCGCCCGGGAGGTCATGGACGACCCGGAGCTGGGCGGTGCGGTGCGGGCCTGGCTGACCGCGCAGGGGGCGGCGGACGTCCCGGTGCCGGACCGGGCGATGGCGCTGTGGACGGTGGTCGACACCTTCGCCGCCCAGCTGCTGGACAACGGCGGGGACGCCGAGCTGCTGGGCGAGCTGGTCGCCGACCTGCCGGTGAACGGCGATCCGGCGGGCTGGTTCGGCGAGCTGTGGAGGGTCGACCACCCGTACACGGCGGACGTCCTGGAGGCGATCGGGGAGCTGCACCCGGACCGGGCGCTGGCCAAGGAGGCGCGCAAGGCGGCGTTCAAGGCGCGCTCCAGGAGCTGAGCCCTCCGAGCGCACCGTACGGCGGTCTAGGGAAGGTCCAGTGAGCCGTCCTCGGTGAAGGGGAAGAACGGGTTGTGGGCCAGCTCCCAGAGGTGGCCGTCCGGGTCCTCGAAGTAGCCGGAGTAGCCGCCCCAGTCGGTCGGGACCGGCGGCTTGACCACCACGGCGCCGGCCTCGACCGCCGTCCGCAGCGCGGCGTCCACCAGCGCGGGGGACTCCAGGTTCACCGCGAGGGTGACGCCGCGGAAGGAGGGCTCGCCGGTGGCGGGCACGCCCGCGTCGGCGGCCAGCTCGTCGGTGGGGAAGAGGCCGAGCACCGAGTCGGCGGTGCGGAACCAGACGATCTCCGGGCTGGAGGCGGTGGAGCGCTTCCAGCCGAGCGCCTCGTAGAAGCGGGCGCTCTCGTCGAGGTCGGTCACCCCGAGGGTGACGATGCTGATCCGGGCGGGGAAGGCGCCCTGCCCGGTGCGGTCCTGTGCTGCGTCGTTCTGAGCTGTCATGCCGCCAGGTTAGGGAGGGCGGCTGACAACCGGGCGCCCTGACACGGCCACCACCCCCGTCCGGGGGCCGAGCTGATGACCCGGCAGCTGCGGCCACGTAAGGTGGCGTCAGCGGTGCGGGTGCGAGGTCTCGGGGGTGCGGCACAGGATGATGCGGGAGAGCGGCGGCAGGCACCAGAAGCGGGACGCCGGGTCCTCGGGGTCCGCCCCGGCCCCGGACCGGCCGGTCCGGGAGGACCGTTTCGCCGGGCGGCCCGCGGACCGGCCACTGGACCGGTCGGCCGAGCAGGGTGCCGGTCGGCCCGCGGGCAGGCCCGTCGACCGGTTCGCCGACCAGGAGGAGTTCTCCCGCCGGACCCTGGCGGCGGCCGACTTCCCGGTGTACGGCGTGGCCGCGGGGCAGGCCCCCGAGGGCGGGACGATGACGGCCGACGGGGCGTTGGCCGGTGAGGCGCTGGCCGCCTTCGAGACCTCCGGCGGCGAGCTGCGCTGGGTCGAGGTCCAGTGCGGCGACTGGCGCTCGGCGGCCGGCCCGTACGTGACCGTGCGCACCTACCGGCCGGGGGCCGAGCCGGGCGAGCAGCTGCCCGAGCTGGAGGACCTGGTCGAGGACGAACGGGACCGCGTCTACGAGCAGTTGGGCGTCGACGAGGGCGACGGGCCGGGCCGGGTACGGGCGTTGCGCGTGTGGATCACGGTGGACGGCGAGCCCTGCGCGGTGGAGGTGCACGAGGACCGGCCGGTGCCGGAGCCCGGCGCCCCGGCGGCGGACGGTCCGGAGCCGGTGTGGGCCGGGCGGCTGCGGGTCGGCGGGCTGACCGTGACGGTGTGCGCGCGCGGGGTGGCCCCCGGCGCGGTGGAGCTCGGCGCGATCGGCGACTTCGAGGACTGCCTGCGCGGCCGCACCGAGCTGCTGCGCGACCTGGCCGCCCGGCGGGCCCGCCGGGTGCCGGTCGAGGAGCGCGAACTGCCGCCCGCCGTCGGGATGGAGGCGCACCGGGCGCTGATCACGCAGAGCGTCGCCGAGTCCGCCGCGATCGAGGCGCAGGTGCGGGTGGGGCGCACGCCGAGGCTGCCGCGCGGGCTGCGTGGGGAGGTCGGCGCGGTGCGCTGGGAGGCGGCGGTGCGCCAGCAGATGCGGCTGGCCACCGAGACCCGGGAGGAGGCCGCGGCGGCGGTGACCTCGATGGTGAACCACCTCAACCGGCTGTCCCAGCAGACGCACTGGCTGGTCGGCACGGCTGAGGGGGAGGCGGCCGTCGAGGAGGTCGTCCGGTACACGGTGTTCGCGAGCGAGGTGGCGAGCCTGCCGGCGCAGCGGGCCTGGGCGCAGCTGTGGCGGGAGCGGCCGGGCGGCGGCGGGGCGGGGGTCTGGGAGGAGCAGCGGCTGGCCGAGCAGCTGTGGCTGTCGGCCTGGGAGCAGTGGCGGGCGGCGCGGCGCTGACGGGTCGGGCGGGTCGGGCGGGCCGGCGGGGGCCTCAGTAAAGCACAGGTCATGTGACGGTCATCAGTCGGCAAATGGCCGCCTGGGCGTGAGGTGGGCGTCATGCCGGGTTCACCCGCCCGGCGGAGCCTGCTGGGCGTCGGCATCCCGCACCGGCGCCCCCGCTCATCCTCAGGAGTTGCTGCCATGTCGCTGTCCCGTCGGGACTTCGTCAACCGTTCCACCCTCGTCGGGGCCGGCGTGCTGATCGCCGGCGGCGCCGAGGCGCTGGCCAGCGCCCCGGGCGCGATCGCCGCCCCGGTCGGCGGCGAGGCCCCGGTCGCCGCGGCCGCCGGGACCAACTCGGCCGGCGGCACCGCCGTCGGCTACGGCCAGCTGGTCCAGGACCCGGCCGGCCTGCTCTCCCTGCCGAAGGGCTTCTCGTACAAGGTCCTCAACCGGGCAGGCGTCACCAAGCTGCGCACCGGCGAGTTCACCCCGAGCAACCACGACGGCACCTCCGCCTTCGAGGACGAGCGCGGCGGCAACCTGATGGTCGTCAACCACGAGCTGGCCGGCGCCCGCGCCAACTGGCCGCACCCGGTGCCGCTGACCGAGGGCCACGTCTACGACCCGGGCGCGGCCGGCGGCTGCACCATCGTGCATGCCAAGCGGGACGGCTCGGTCGAGCAGTGGGTCGGCATCGCCGGCACCGCCACCAACTGCGCGGGTGGCGTGACCCCGTGGGGCACCTGGCTGTCCGGCGAGGAGACCGAGGACAAGGCCGGCAAGAACGGCTTCACCAAGGACCACGGCTACATCTTCGAGGTCGACCCCTTCGACGACGACTACAACCGGGACCCGCAGCCGGTGAAGGCCTTCGGCCGCTACGCGCACGAGGCCGTGGTCGTGGACCCGAAGCGCGGCCAGGTCTACCTGACCGAGGACGCCTCGAACCCGAACGGCCTGCTGTTCCGCTGGACCCCGCCGGCCGGCTTCAAGCACGGCCGCTACCAGCTGCGCAAGCTCGCCGCCGACGCCGGTGTGCTGGAGGCCTTCAAGGTCTTCGACGCCCAGGGCAAGTTCGTCGACGACCTCTCCCGCGCCACCAAGGTCGGCACCACCTACGGCGTGGACTGGGTCAAGGTCCAGGACCGCGACGCCAGGACCGTCTCGGTGCGCAAGCAGTTCAAGGACGGCGAGGTCAGCCGCGCCCGCAAGCTGGAGGGCATGTGGTGGGGTGACGGCGGCTTCTACTTCGTCTCCAGCTTCGCCCGTTCGGAGAGCCCGCTCCAGCACGACGGCCAGGTCTGGTTCTACAACCCGGCCCGCCGCACCATCACCCTGAAGGTGCTGCTGGGCGTCAACACCGACGTCTGGGGCGACCACGACAACTTCGACGGCCCGGACAACATCACCGTCTCGCCGTACGGCGGCATCGTGATCTGCGAGGACGGCGAGGGCGTCTCGCACCTGTTCGGCGCCACCGAGGACGGGCTGGTCTACCCGATCGCCCGCAACGAGCTGAACATCGGCACCGCCGAGAAGCCCGAGTTCAGCGAGTTCACCGGGGTGACCTTCTCGGACGACGGCAAGACCCTGTTCGCCAACATCCAGACCCCGGGCATCCAGCTGGCGATCAGCGGCCCGTGGCGCCGGCTGAACGAGCACAAGCGCGGCCAGGGCTACGGCGAGTGACGAACCGTCAGGAATGACCGTGCGGCTGCCCGCGGACTACTCGTCCGCGGGC
>NZ_JBHUAL010000146.1:0-24889 GCF_042789775.1 Kitasatospora sp. NPDC056800
GTTACCGCGCGCCCCACTCCCGGTCCGTCGGCACGATCTCGCGGCCGAGCGGCATCAGCGAGATCGGGATCATCTTCAGGTTGGCCCACCCGAAGGGGATGCCGATGATCGACAGGAACAGCGGGATGCTGGTGATCAGGTGCCCGATCGCCAGCCACCACCCGGCGAAGACCAGCCAGATCACGTTCCCGACGCACGACGCCGGCCCGGCGTCCGGCCGCTCCACCGCCGTCCGCCCGAACGGCCACAGGATGAAGCCGGCGATCCGGAAGGAGGCGATGCCGAACGGGATGGTAATGACCAGTACACAGCAGATGATTCCGGCGAGCACGTAGGCAAGAGCCATCCAAATGCCGCAGAAAACCAACCAGATGACATTGAGGATGAACTTCACTGCACTCATGATCGGTACCTTCTCACGGCTGATGACGTTGCACTGCAACCGTGCCATGCCCGCTGGTGAGCGTGTCTACGCCCTTAGGGGTCGCGCCTCAGGGATCGGTCCGGGTAGCAGTCCCGGACAGGGACTCCTTCGGGTTCGGCGCCCGCCGAAGGGGGCCGGGTGCGAGGCGGCCCGACGGCTCGGTGGCGCGGGGGAGACCCCCGGGCCACCGAGCCCGCTTCACGGTGTCAGCCGGTAGGCGCGGAGCGTGGTCTGCTCGACGGAGCCGCCGTCGGCATCCCGGGCCACGGCCCTGAGCGAGACGAAGCCGCCCGTCCCGGCCGGCGGGTCGACGGTGACCCGGTAGCCGCTGTCGCCCGGCTGCACCGGGGCGTTGCGCCAGTTGGCGCCGTCGTCGAAGGAGACCTGGACCTCCAGGCTGGCGACGGTCGCGGCGGGCGCGCCGCTCTGCCGCTCCACGGCGGCGAGCAGCGTGTGCTGCTTGCGCGGCGCCTGGTTGTCCGGGTTGACCGGGGCGGTGAAGCGGACCGCGTGGATCGGCAGCGGGGTGCTGCGCGGGGCGCCGCCGGGGCCCGGTGCGACGGCTCCCGAGCGGAAGGTCCAGACCGCCTCGACGGTGCCGGACAGCGCGGCCCACGGCTCGGACCGGGTGGCCTTCGCGGTCAGCCGGTAGGTGGCGTCGCCGGCCGGCACGGCGAAGTCGGCGGACTCCCGTGCGCTGCTGCCGATCCGCTTGCCGTCCCGCTCCAGGTCGATCCGGACGGTGTCGTCCAGCCGCCGCGTCCACGGTGAGCCGATGTGGCCGGGCGAGGCGTCGCTGAACAGCTGCGGCGCCAGCGTGAGGAAGCCGTCGCTGGTGCGGGCCATGGTGGCCGCGCCGCCCTGGCCGGGGGCGAGGCCGGGTCCGATGACGGCGGCGTTCCAGCGCTCGGCACAGGTCTCGCCGGCCGCGCAGCGCAGGGCACCGCTCTGGCTCACCGTGGAGGGGACCATCTCGCCGCCGGGCCCGGCGTTCTGGCCGAAGGTCGTCTCGCGGCGCTGGTCCTTGACGGTGAAGTACTCGGTGCGGACGGCCGGCAGCGCGAAGTTCGGCTCCGCGATGCTGAGGCCGCCGACGCCGCCGGCCTCCGCGAAGCTGCTGAAGTCGCCCGCCGTGCCGGGGGCCTGGGCGAAGTAGCGGGTGTTGAGGGTGGCCAGCTCGCCGGGGTCGACGGTGAAGGCCGGGTCCGGGAGCCCGCCGGTGGTGTGCACCAGCAGGTCGTAGCGGTCCGGCAGCCGTCCGTTCTGCTGCTGCGGGCCGTTCTGGACGCTCTGCGCCGTGAAGTCCAGCCGGCCGGCGCCGGGTCGGCCGCCTGGGATGACGTACAGGTTGCCGGGCCGGCCGATGGCCGCGAAGGAGTCGGCGCACCCCTCGTCGCCGCCGGTGCGGTAGCAGTAGGCCGCGGAGAGTGACCAGCCGGTGGTGGCGCGGCCGGGCACCGTGACGGTCAGCTGCCTGCCCTGCCGGGCGTCGACGGCGATCCTGGTGTCGCCGCGCAGCTCCAGCTCGGGCTGGAGGAACAGGGTGGACGTCGGGCTTGCGGTCCCGGCACCGGGGGTGACCAGCTTGCCACCGAGGTTGTAGCGGCCCTCGGGTACCCGGGCGGTGGCGGTGCCGCCGGTGAACCGGAGCGGGAAGGACTCCCGGGTGTCCAGGTTGACCAGGCCGATCATCGACTGGGTCATCCAGGTGCCCGGTCCCACCGGAGCGCCGTCGCGGTCGACCGCGGTGACGGTGACGTCGTGCCGGACGGCCTCGCGGGTGAGCGCGTACGGGGTGGTGACGGCGGTGCCGCCGGGGCCGGTCGCGGTCACCCGGCCGGTCAGCGAGGCGCCCGCGGCGATCCGGGCCGGGTCCACGGTCACGGTGGCCGGTGCGCTGGCGCCGGCCGGGACGGTCAGCCGGGCGGGGGCGACGGTGAACCCGCCGGCCGGCCCGGTGGACCGGGCGGCCAGGTCCAGGGTGACAGGCGTGCCGCCGGCGTTGTGGTACGTGACGGTCCGGTTGGTCGGGGCCGCGTCGGACGCGTCGTCCAGGCGGATCCCGGTGCCCTCGGCGGTCGCGTACACCTCCTGGGTGGTGGCCCGGGCGACGTCGACCCGCCCGGCGCCCTGCTCGTACGCGCCGCGCCCGGCCAGCGGGGCGGCGGAGGACACGAGCGTGGCCTTGAGCTGCGGCCCCTTCCAGTCCGGGTGCTGCTGGAGGAGCAGGGCGGCGGCTCCGGCGACGTGCGGGGCCGCCATCGAGGTGCCGGAGATGGCCGTGTACCGGTCGCCGACCGGGTTCTGGCCGTCCGTCCCGGCGGCGCGGGCGGCGACGATGCCGATGCCGGGTGCCGTGAGGTCCGGCTTGACGGCGTGGTCGCCGGTGCGAGGGCCCTGGCTGGAGAGGCCGGCCAGCGAGCCGTCGCGGTCGACGGCACCCACGGTCAGCGCGGCGTCCGCCGAGCCGGGGGTGCCGACGGTGCCGGGCCGGCCGCTGTTGCCGGCCGCGGCGACGAAGAGCGTGCCGTAGCGGGCGGAGAGCGTGTTGACGGCCTGGGCCAGCGGGTCGGTGCCGTCGGTGGCGGCGCCGGTGAAGCTGGTGTTGACGATCGGCGCGCGGGCCGCGGCCCACTCCATGCCCTGGAGCGCCCAGGACTCCTGGCCGTTGCCCTCGTCGTCCAGCACCTTGCCGACCAGCAGCCGGGCCTCGGGGGCGACGCCCCTGAACCGGCCGTCGGAGGCGGAGCCGGTGCCCGCCACGATCGAGGCGACGTGCGTGCCGTGGCCGTCCGCGTCGGAGGCCACTGGGGTGGGGCCTTCGCGGGCCGGGTCGGCGAGGGTGAAGTCGGAGCTCTCGCCGAGGGAGCCGGCCACGTCGGGGTGCCCGCGGTCGATGCCGCTGTCCAGCACCGCGACCTTGACGCCCTTGCCGGTCCAGCCGGACGACCAGGCCTGCGGGGCGCCGATCTGCGCGGTCGACCGGTCGAGCGCGGCGGTCACCTTGCCGTCCAGCCAGACCTTGTCCGCCCCGCTCGCGGCGAGCCCGGCGCCGGGCCGGGCGAGCTGTTGCCAGAGCTCGCCCGTGCGGGCCTTCGGGGCGCGCAGGGCCACGCCGTGCACGCTCTCCAGCGTGCGTACGACGGTGGCCCCGGCCGGCGGCGCGGCGGCGGCGAACCCCTTGGCACCGGGTCGGTCCGAGCCGAGGATCAGCGGCAGCTCGGCGGTGCCCGCGTCGTCGTAGCCCTGGGCGATCAGCCCGGCGACGTCGAACAGCCGCGGGTCCAGCCGCCCGGTGCTCAGCGGCTCGACGGCGTCCGCGGGGAGCAGGGTGAGCGTGCCCGGGGCGCCGGAGCGCTGGGTGAAGGTCACGTCCTCGCGTCCGGGCCCGGGCTGTACGGCGACCAGCGACACCCCGCCGTCGGTGCCGACCAGGGCGGTGACCCGGTCGCCGGTCACCAGGGTCACCCGGACCGGCCGGCCCGCCGCCGGTGCGGAGCCCCCGGCGGGTGCCTCGGCCGGCGACGCCCAGCCGGCCGGGGCGACGGCCGTCCCCGCCAGCACCGCGCCCAGCGCGACGGCCGGCCACCGGCCCACCCGCCTCGGGCCTTTTCTGTGTATGCCTTGCATAGTGTCCTCTCAGTGGGGCGACGCCCTGGATTCGGCGGGCCGCTCGCCGACCCTGCCACTGGATCGACGGAGCAGGGGGCCGCAGAGGATGTCACGGCCCGTCAGAAAGTTCCCTCGGGTTTTCCCCCTCCGGTGACATCCCGGCAGCGGGTCCGCTCCGTCGGAGAGGGCAGAGACGAACGGAGGGCACGCCCTGTGCGTAGCGCAGACCTGGAGGAGTTCCGCGGCTTCGCCGAGGACCGGTTGCCGCACCTGCGGCGGACCGCGTACCTGATGTGCGGCGACTGGCACCACGCCGAGGACATCACGCAGACCGCACTGACCAAGCTGTACGCGGTGTGGGGAAGGCGGCACCGGATCGCCAACCTGGAGGCCTACGCCCACCGGGTGCTGACCCGGTCCTGCATCGACCACACCCGGCGCCGCTGGCGGCGCGAGGACCCGACGCCCGTGCTGCCCGACCGGGCCGGCCAGGGAGCCGACCCCTCGCTGGGCCTCCAGGTCCGGGCCGCGCTGGCCGCGCTGCCGCCGCGTCAGCGGGCCGTGGTGGTCCTGCGGTTCTGGGTCGACCTGGACATCGCGGCCACCGCCAAGGCGCTCGGCTGCACCGCCGGCACGGTCAAGAGCCACACCTTCCGGGCTCTCGCCCGGCTGCGCGAGCTGCTCGGCGAGACCGACCCGTTCGACGAACTGGCCGTCACCCCTACCCCCCTGAAGGAACTGCTGTGACACATGACCACGCCCTCGACGGGCAGGACGAGCTGCGGGCCCTGCTCGCCACCGGACTCGGCACCGAACCGCCACTGCCCGCCGACTCGGTGGACGCGGCAGTGGCCGCCGGACGACGCCGCAGCGGCGTGCGGCTGGCCGTGCGGGCCGGCGCCGGGGTGGCAGCCGCCGCGGCTCTGACCGCCCTGCTGGGGGGCCTGCCGACCGGCGGTGCCGCCCACGACCCGGGCGGCACGGCGGTGGCCGCCGACCCGCTGACCGGCCCGCTGACCCTGGCCGGCGCGGCCGGCGACGCCCCGCAACCGCTGCGACCGGACTCCTTCGGCCCCGGCGGCGGCCGGCCCACCGGCTGGAGCAGTGAGCAGCTGGGCGCCACCCTGGCCGGGCTCCTTCCGGCGGGCGGCGGCACGACGGTGCGCGGCGGTGACATCCCCGGCCGCACCTTCCGGGTCGACTGGGCGTCCCCGGTGGGCCAGGTGGAGCTCGTCGGCGGCGCCGACCGGACCGCCGACGCCCCGAACGTACCGCTCTGCGCCACGATCGCCCTGCCCAAGGTCACGCCGCGCCCCGGCGTGCCCTCGCCGCAGGAGGCGGCCCCGCGCACCAACTGCCAGGTGGCCGAACTCCCGGGCGGCGCCCGGGGCGAGGCGATGACGCTGACCTTCCCGCAGGGCGGCCGCGTCTCCCAGTACGTCCGCGTGCAGCGTGCCGACGGTCGGACGGTGACGCTCCAGCAGTGGGCCGGTGCGTCCGGCGCGGGCCTGGGAACGGACGAGCTGCTGGCGATCGCCGACGACCCCGCCTGGCGCTTCTGACCGGCCGCGGCCCGGGACGCGTCCGCCCCGCCGTGCGCCTGCCCGGCGGGGCGTGACCCGTGCTGTCGGCCCCCGGGGCGGGGCGGTGGGCATCCGAGAAATATTGGTATAGACCTAGTCGGCTAGCTGGCTTAGCCTCCCTGTGGTGACGAGCGGGACCATACGGGGGTATCTGCTGTGCTTGAGGTGCTGGGCATCGAACCGTCGGCGGAGGCGGTGTACCGGCTGATCGTGGAGGAGCCGGGGTTCCGGGTCGTCGACATGGCCGAGCGGTTGGGGTGGAGTGAGGAACGGGTGCGGGTCGCGTTGAACCGGTTGGCCGAGCTGGACCTGGTGAACCTGGAGGACGGCTGCCGGGACGCGGTGCCGTTCAATCCGGACGTCGGGTTCGGGTTCCTGCTCTCGCGGGCCACCGCCGACCTCAGCCGGCGTCAGCGGCAGATCGAGTCCGCCGAGCAGGCGGTGACGGCGCTGAGCGCCCGGTTCAACGCCAACCGGGCCTCGCGGTACGAGGTCATCCACCGGCTGGAGGGGCTGGACATGGTCCGCAAGCGGCTGGAGGACCTGGCCTCCACCGCCGAGCGCGAGTGCCTGTCGCTGCTGCCCGGCGGCGCCCAGCTGCCGGACACCATGGACGCCAGCGAGCCGCTGGACCGGCAGGCGCTGGAACGCGGGGTGCGGATCAGGAGCGTCTACCAGGAGAGCTTCCGCAACGACCCGGCGACGCTGGAGTACGTCCGCTGGTTCACCCGGCTCGGCGGGCAGGCCTGCACGGTGCCCTTCCTGCCGCTGCTGCTGGTGGTGGTGGACCGGGAGACCGCGCTGGTGCCGATCGACCCGCAGGACGGCCGCGCGGGCGCGCTGGAGGTGCGGACCCCGGGGGTGGTGAGCGCGCTGGCCCTGCTGTTCGAGGAGTTCTGGGCGGCGGGCACGCCGTTCGGCCAGGACCCGCGCCGCAACGAGCACGATCTGACGCCTCAGGAAAGGGAGTTGCTGCTCCTGCTGAGCATCGGCTGCACCGACGAGGTGGCCTCCCGGCGGCTCGGGCTGTCGCTGCGCACGGTGCGCCGGATGAGCTCCCAGCTGATGAACCGGCTGGGCGCGCGCAGCCGGTTCGAGGCGGGGGTGCGCGCGGCGAAGGAGGGCTGGCTCTGACCGACGGGCACGGGGCCGGGGCCTGTCCCGCACGACAGGCCCCGACGGCTGGAGGGAGGTCCGGTCAGGCCGCGGTGTCCAGCCGTCGGCGCTGCTCCTCGTCGAGGACGAGGTCCAACGCGCCCAGGCTCTCCTCCAGTTGGGCGACGGAGCTGGCGCCGACCACCGGGACGGTCGGGACGGGGTGGCCGATCAGCCAGGCCAGTACCACCTGGTTGACGGTGGCGCCGGTCTCCTCGGCCACCTCCGCCAGTACGGCCAGCCGGGCCTTCGTCTCCGGCTGCTCGTACTCCGCGCGCAGGGGGCGGTCCGGGCGGCAGTAGGAGCCGCCGAGCAGCGGGGAGTAGGCGAGCAGCGCCATCGACGGCCGCGCCGCGAGGTACGAGAGCAGGGCCTCGTCGGCGTGCTTCTGGACGCCGAAGTCCGCGTCGGGCCTCGGACGCAGGTAGCTGTGGCGCTGCTGGACGCACCGGTAGCGGGGCCAACCCCGGTCGGCGGCAAGGTCGTTGGCGTCGGCCAGCTGGGCGGCGCTGTGGTTGCTGCACCCGAGGGCGGTGACCTTGCCGTCGGCGACCAGCCCGGCGAAGGCGCCCATGGTCTCCTCGACCGGTGTGGCCGGGTCGGCCACGTGCGCGTAGTACAGGTCCAGCCGGTCGGTGCCGAGGCGGCGCAGGCTGCCCTCCGCCGCCTCGCGCACCGCGCGGGCGGACAGGCCCTCGATGTGCTCGGGGAAGGGCAGTCCGGGCACCGGGCGGGCGCCGAGCTTGGTGGCGAGCACCAGGTCGTCGCGGTTGCCGCGGCGGGCCGTCCAGCGGCCGAGCAGTTCCTCGCTCTCGTAGCCGTTCGCGCCGGGCGCCCAGAAGGCGTAGTTGTTCGAGGTGTCGATGAACGTCCCGCCGGCTTCCGTGAACCGGTCGAGGATCGCCGTCGCGGTCTCCTCGTCGACGGTGGTGCCGAAGGTCATCGCGCCGAGACAGAGAACGCTGGCCGACTGGCCGTCAACTCCGAGGCTGCGGTACCGCATCAGTCTTCCCTCCAGGGGGATCGGCAGTGGTGTCGCCGGGCGCGGCCGGGGCAGTGCCCCGCCGCGACCTGGTCACCAGAATCATTACCCCGGCGGTGCCCAGTTCGGCCACTGTGCAGACCAGCCGGGAGACGATCGCGGCCGCGCCGGCCGTGGAGACCGGCACCACCGTCGACAGCGACAGCACCAGGACCATCTCCCGGGCGCCCAGGCCGTCCGGGAGGACGATCGTCAGCGTGCCCGCCACGGTGGCGAGCGCGAAGCCCCCGACGCAGGCCGCCAGCGAGCGGCCGGGCGGCCCGCCCAGGGCGACCACGATCAGCCACAGGTGCAGGCCGGCCGAGAACCAGGACAGCAGGGCCAGGGCGAGCGAAACCCGCACCGCGCGGGGCGAGTTGCGCCCGGACGGCGGCGGCCGGCGGAACAGCCGGGCGCCGTGTTCCACCGCCGCGCCGATCAGGCCCGGACGGACCACGAAGCAGAGCAGGACGAGGACCGGCAGGGCCAGCCACCAGGTGTTGCCGCCGAGCACGGCGGGCGCGATGCCGAGCGCGGCGAGGCAGGCGGTCAGCATGGTGATGCCCAGGCTGACCACGTAGGTGGTGACCATCCGTCCGGCCGTGGCCCCGTACTCGGCGCCCAGCTGGATGTGCGCGAGCAGCCCGAAGACCGGGGTCGGGAGGAACTTGCCGAGCAGCCCGCAGAAGAAGATCCGGGCGCTGCCGAACAGCCCGACGGGCGGCCCCAGGTCGTCCAGGACGGCCCGCCAGGACAGCAGGCCGAGCAGCAGCCCGCCGACGTTCGTCAGCACGGACACCGCCAGCAGGGCCAGGGACCAGCCGTCCGCCATCCTGGTGACCAGGCTCCAGGCGTCGTTGCGGGCCACCGCGACCAGGCCCGCGACGCCGGCGACCAGCAGGACGGCGGTCAGCAGCCGCCGCCGGCCCCGCGGCGGGCCGGCCGGACCGCCCCCGGACGCGTCCGCCGTGACGCCGTCCGTCGCGACGCCGTCCGCCGTGACACCGTCCGTCATGACGCCGGGTGCCGCGGCCGCCGGAAGCCGCGTTCGGTGAGCGCCCGTACCGCGCCCCGGGCGACGCCCGCCACCAGTGCGGTGTGCAGCAGGAAGTGGTAACCGACGAACACCGGGTAGTACCGCAGCCCCTGGTCGCGCACCACGAACCGGGCCAGCCCCGGGTCCGCCACCGCGAACCAGGCCACGCCCAGCGCCGGGAGGACGGCCGCCTTGGGCGTGAGCAGCAGCAGCGGCAGGCTCCCCCAGGTGGCGGCGGTGGCCAGCACGCCCGGCATCCGGTTCGCCTTGAGCGCCCCGGGGCTGAAGCGGTGGGCGCCGGCGAACGCCACCAGCAGCTGCGAGCGCCGGTACTGCTCGCCGAGCAGCGCGCCCAGCCGCTCCACGTCGTCGTGCCGGCCGGTGATGCGCTCGGTCAGCAGGATCGGGTACTTCGCCGCCAGCCGCTCGCTGTACTCCACGTCCTCCGACTCCCGCAGGGTCTCGTCCAGCGGGCCGATCTCCTCGTATACCTCCCGCCGGATGGCGCACATGGCGAAGAAGACGGTGCGCACCCGGCCGGTGGCCCGCCGGCGCCACCAGTACTCGTGCAGGACGCGGTAGCGCTCGACCGGGCCGTCGTCGAACAGCGCCCGCTTGCCGACCACCCCGTGGACGCAGCCGAGGTCGGGCTGCTCCGCCAGCAGGGCCACGGCGTTCGCGACCGCGTCCGGGTCCAGCGCGATGTCGGAGTCCAGGAAGAACAGGATCTCCCCGGTGCTCTCGGCCGCCCCGCGGTTGCGGGCGACGGACACCCCGCCGTTGCGCTGGGTGATCAGCCGGACGGGGTAGCGCCGGACGATCTCCGGGGAGCGGTCCGAGCTGCCGTCGTCGACGACGAGCACCTCGTGCACGGGGTAGGTCTGCGCGAGGGCGGACTCGACGACCGCCGCGATGGTCTTCTCGTAGTTGTAGTTGGGGATGATCACCGACACCGTTGGTCGTGCCTCGGCCGTGCGTGCGTCCGGATCAGCCATGTGTGCCTCCCGTTGCGGGCCCGGTGATCCAGGCGTCCTGGCGGAGATGGTCGGATGTGCCCTCGGGGCTGCTCAGCGAGTAGCGGTGGGTCCGGGAGCCGTGTGCGGTGAACGCCCAGTCGAAGCGCCACCAGTCGTGCCAGCTGCCGGCGTCCCAGGACATCGGCAGGACCGTGTCGCCCGCGTCCGCCGCGTCCTGGGTGAGGCCGCGCAGCTCGTTGAGGTCGCCCATGCCGGCGTTGGTGTTGAAGTCGCCGGCGATGAACAGGGGGTCGGGGTTGGCCCGGACGTCCCGGACCAGCCCGTCGAACTGCTGCCGGCGCTCCCGCTGCCGGCGGTGCACGTCGGCCGGGAAGTCCTGCGGGGGCATCCCGTAGGCGACCGGCACGAGCATGTGGACGTTGTAGAAGGACATCACCGAGCCGTTGACCGCGAGGTCGGTGCGCAGCACCTTGGCCCCGGCGAAGACGCGCGACCAGTCGCCCTCCCCGCGCGCCCGCAGCTCCTGGTCCGGGCCGACCGGTGGCTGCGCCACCACGGGGAACCGGGAGAGGGTCACCAACTCGCCCCGGGTGACCACCTGGTAGCCCGGGAACTCGCGCTTCAGCCGGGCGGTGTCGTCCACCTCGCGGGCGCCGTCGGCGCCGGCCGCGTCGTCCCAGTGCAGGTACTCCTGGAGCAGGTACACGTCGGCGTTCTGGGCCTTGAGGTAGGCGTAGAACCGGTCCGGGTCCACGTCGGAGCCCCAGTACTCGGTGTTCTGCGCGACGACGTGGATCGCGCCGGGCGGCACCGTCCGGTCGGCCGTCGCCGCGGCCAGCGTCAGTCCCGACTGGTCCAGCCCGACGGCGAGCGAGAGCACGCCCATGACGGCGGGCCAGCGCACCCGGCCGCGGCTTCGGCGCAGCCGGACGGCGAGGGCGGCCAGCAGCACCAGCAGCGGGACGCCGAGCAGGACCGGGGGAGGGGCGGCCCCGGGGACGACCCAGAACCAGGCCCGGCCGGTCAGGGCCTCCTGGAGCGCGCAGAACAGCAGCCACCCCGCGCTCACCGCGGCCAGCAGCCGGACCGGCCAGGTGGCGGCCCGGTCGGCGAGGAACCAGGACCGCCGGGGCCGGGGGAGCGCGAAGCGCCCGGGCTGGGGGGCCGTCACCATGACTGCACCGCCAGCAGGAGTCCGAAGCCGGTCAGCCACAGTCCGCCGACGGCGAGCATGGTCCGGTCCGTGAAGAGGGTCCGGGTCGGTTCGCCGCCGCCCTCGCTGACCAGCAGGATCTGCAGGTAGCGGGCGATCGCGAAGACCGCCAGCGGGGTGGAGAGCAGGATCCGCAGCTGGCGCATGCCGCCGGCCGCGGCGTCGCTCTGCAGGAAGGACACGTAGGCGAGCACGGTCACCGAGGCGGCGAAGGTGACCATGCTGTTCAGGAACGGGACGGAGTAGGCGCGCAGGGCCGGCCGGTGCAGCTCCGAGGGCCCGCCCTGCACCGAGGTCAGCTCGTGCCGGCGCTTGCCGAAGCCGAGCAGGATGCAGACCGAGAAGACGCAGAGCAGGAACCAGGAGGAGATCGGGACGGAGGCCGCCATGGCGCCGGCGCAGACCCGCAGCACGAAGCCGGTGGCGATGACGAACACGTCGACCACCGAGACGTGCTTGAGGACGAAGCTGTACAGGATGTTGGTGACCGCGTAGACGAGCACGGGGACGGCGGCGGCCCCCGCGGCCGCCGAGCCGGCCAGCAGGGCGAGGTAGAGGACGGCGCCGAGCACGATGGCGACCGGGACCGGGACGGCCCCGGAGGCGATCGGGCGGTGGCGTTTGACCGGGTGGCGGCGGTCCCGCTCCCGGTCGGCGAGGTCGTTGACGACGTAGGTGGCCGAGGACGCGAGGACGAACAGGACCAGGACGGGCAGGGCGCCGGCGACGGCCGGCCACGGCGAGGCGCCGGACGCCAGCAGGGGCAGCACCAGGACGACCGCGTTCTTCGGCCACTGGAACGGTCTGACCAGCCGGAGCAGGCCGCGCACCAGCGAGCCGCGCCGGGGCTCCCCGGGCAGCCCGGACCCGCCGGGCTCCTCGGGCAGGTCGGCGGGCGGGGGGCCGGTGGCCCCGTCGGGCGGATGCACCGGTGGGCCGACGAGGCCCTTGCGGTACTCGCTCGCAGTACTCACTTCCGTTCCCTTCGCTGCTGTCAGAAGAGGACCTTGACCGTGCGCAGGGCACCCTCGCGCCAGCGGTCGGAGTGCGTCCGGCCGGTGGTGCCGGCCACGGCGGACCGGTTCGCGCGGTACCAGGTGAAGCTGCGCTCGATGGCGGTCGCGTTGGAGTGGCGGGGGGTGAAACCGAGCACCTCGCGGGCGTCGGTGATGTCGACGCAGGAGTCCCGGGTGAGCTTCTGGACGAGGCGTCCGTAGACCGGGGACAGCCGCAGCGCGGCCAGCGTCCGCAGGGCGGCCTTCGCCGGGCCGAGCGGCAGCGGGACGACCCGCTTGCCGTGGCCGGCGAGGTCCAGGACGACCTGGCAGTCCTCGCGGAACGAGCCGTACTCGGCCGCGCCGACGTTGAACTCCCGGTTGACGCGCTCGCCCGGCAGGGTCAGCACCGCGGTCACCAGGTCGCAGAGGTCCTCGACGTCCAGCATCTGGTTGAGGGTGTGGCCGCCGCCGAGGACGGGGAAGCCCCGGCCGTCGAGCGCCCAGTCGAAGAGCATCGCGAAGACGCCCAGCCGGCCCGGGCCGATGAAGGTCTTCGGGCGCAGGACGGGCACGCACATGCCCCGGTCGCGGTAGTCGGCGCACAGCCGCTCGGCCGCGATCTTCGCGGCGTTGTACGGGTCGACCGGGACCAGCGGGTGGGTCTCCGGGGTCGGCGTGCGCTCCGGGAGGCCGTACACCGCGGTGGAGGAGATGTGCAGCACCCGGTCGGTCCCGGCCCGCCGGGCGGCGTCCAGGACGGTGCGGGTGCCGTCGACGTCCACCGAGCGGATCTCGGCCGCCGGGTGGCTCGGCAGGGCGGCGGCGCCGTGCACCACCACGTCCGCCTCGGCCGCCAGCCGGCCGAGCAGGGTGCGGTCCCGGACGTCGCCGACCACCGCCTCCACGGAGGGCAGGGCGGCGAGTCCGGGCGGCAGCGGGCGGCGGTCGAGGGCGACCACCCGGTGGACGGGCGAGCTGCCGAGCCGTCGGACCAGGGCGCTGCCGAGGAAGCCAGCCGCGCCGGTGAGCAGTACGCGCTGGGGTCGGGCGGTGGGGCGGGGGCCGTCGGGCGTCACGGGGCTGTCGGTGGTCACGGGCGGCCTGCCGGCGGGGTGGTCGGGTCGGGGGAACCGGCCAGCGGCGGACGGGCGGCGCCCGCCGGCGGCTCCTGGCGCCGGTACAGCCGCCGGAACCGCGGGCTCAGCAGCCACTGGCCGGCCCCGACCGCCGCGCCCGCCGTCACCGCGGTGCCCGCCGCGAAGTGCAGGGCGGTGTACGCGACCGCCGTCGGGACCCCGCGCTCCCGGACCAGGAAGGCGTGGAAGCCGCGGTCGGCGAGCACGGCGCCGGCCGCCAGGGCGGCGGTGGCGGGCAGCGTCCGGCGGGACACCAGGGCCAGCGGCAGCGAGGCGACCGCGCCGGCCGCGGCGAGCGCGGCGACGGCCCGGGAGCGAGTCTCGAACCCGCGCATGAAGCCCCGGTGGTCCACGTAGAGCGGCACCCGCAGGCGCGCCCGGCGGAACAGCTTGCGGACCAGCCCGGACAGCTGCTCCTCGTCGTTGTGCCGCCCGACCACCGCGGAGCTGAGCTCGATCCGGTGGGTGGCCGACAGCCGTACGCCGAAGTCGATCTCCTCGGTCTGGCGCAGGGCCGGGTTGAGCCCGCCGGAGTCCAGGAACAGCGACCGGCGGATGGCCGCCAGGGCCGAGAACCAGGGGGTGACGGTGCCCTCGGAGCTGATCCGCCAGTAGTACGACTGGAGGATCCGGTAGTCCCCGACCCGGGTGGTCGGCAGCAGCGGCTCCTTGGCGGTGATGCCGCACACCGACCCGGTCTCCGGGTCGGCGGCGAGGCGCTCCACCGCGGCGGCGACCGAGGTCGGGGAGAGGCCGACGTCGGCGTCCAGGAAGAACACGATCTCGCCGCGGGCCTCCCGGGCACCGCGGTTGCGGGTCTCGGCGGGCCCCGCGTTGCGCTCCTGGCGGACCAGTCGGCACGGGTACTTCTCCGCCACCAGGGCGGAGTCGTCGGTGCTGGCGTCGTCGACCACGACGATCTCGAGGTTGGGGTAGGTCTGGGCGGTCACCGCGTCCAGGCAGGCGGGCAGTGTGCGGGCGTCGTTGTAGAGCGGGATGACCACCGACACCAGGGGAAGGGTCATGTCTGTCCTGTTCAGGCCGCGGGGATCTCGGGCAGGTCCGGGTCATCGTCGGACGGGTTGACCCGCGCCTCGCTGATGATCTTCCGGTCGTCACTGGTCAGGCAGCGGCCGGTGGCCAGGTCGAACTCCCAGTCGTGCAGGCGGCAGGTGAGGATGCCGTCCCGGTGGGAGCCGAACCGGACCAGGTCCGCCTTGAGGTGGGGGCAGAGCCGCTGGACGACGTGGTCGCCGGCCCGGGCGCGCTCCTCGGTCTGGCTCAACTCCGCGTAGTAGCCCTCGACATAGGCCATCCGCTCGGTCGAGAGGGAGGCGAAGAAGGTGGTCACGAACTCGTTGAAGGGCCCCTTGCGGGCGGCCTTGAAGCGGCAGGACAGGAACAGCTCGTTGGCCCAGTCGGGGCAGCGCTCGGCGACCATCCGCTCCACCAGCGGCCGGGGCAGCTCGAAGCGGTAGCGGCACTCCTCGCCCGCCCAGCGGGCCACCCGGCGGTCCAGGAAGTCGAACAGGATCTGCTCGGTGGGTGCGGCCCCGGCTCCGGCCCCGCCGTCGGCTCCCTCCTCGGCTCCGGTCGCGTCCGGGGTGTCCACCACCTCGACCAGGACCCGGCCGTTGATGCCCTCGCAGGTGCGGTCGGCGTACTGCAGCAGCGGCTCCACCCACTCCCGCAGGCCGGTCAGCAGGTCGGTGCGGGTGGTCGGCCAGCCGGCCTTCTCCGCGCGGATCCGGTCGGCCCGGCGGGCCTGGTACTCGCGCAGGTAGCCGGTGCGGTCGTCGCGGATCCGGGCGACCGTCCGCTCGTCGACCTGCTCCAGCCGGCAGCTGCGGTCCGGGCCCAACTCGGCCACGGTGCCCGGCAGGAGGAGGTGGGTGTTGGTCACCCCGCGCTCGCGGAGGAAGTCGAGGAAGACCCACTGGTCGGGGAAGATGTTGGCGTCGTCGCCGTCCAGGTCGTTGAGGTGGAAGAGCTCCTCGTCCAGGAAGCAGGGCGGCCCGGCGAACGGGAAGACGTGCTCGGCGCCGTACTGCTCGACGTAGTTCAGGGCGCGGGCCATGCCGTTGCGGCGCTTGCGGCGGCCGACGGTCTGCTTCATCCGGGCGGGGAAGTCGTACACCATCGGGTACCAGATCGCCCCGGAGTACTGGAGGAAGTGCCCGGCGAGCGGCCCGAAGGACCTGATCCGGGGCTCGTCGACCGGGCGGGCGTCGTTCTGGTTGAGGATCCGGGTGCCGTTGTCGTCGATGAGGATCGCGGAGTCGCCGATCGGGCCGTCGGTCGGCGAGGTGAGCGCGTTGACCATCACCTGGACGCCGCCGTCCAGTTGCGTCGGTTCGAGGTCCCGGGTCTGGACGAAGTGGCGGAAGCCGAGGTCCTCCAGGGACGTCCGCAGGTCGCGGACCGGGTAGTCCGGCAGCAGCACCACGGTGTCCTTGGACATCCGGGTCCGCAGCCACTCGGCGTCGAAGTGGTCGTGGTGGAGGTGGGAGACGTACAGGTACTCCGCGGTGTGCAGTTGGGCGGTGTCCATCGCCTCGTTGTCGGGGAACGGGAACCACGAGGCGAAGAACGCCGGATTGAACCAGGGGTCGCAGAGGATGCGCCCGGCACTGGTCTCCACGAGCAGGCCGGCGTGGCCGACGGATGTGATGCGCATGAGTCTCCAATGGCGGTCGAGCGACTTCAGGAGGAGGCGGCCGGGGAGAGGCAACGGCCGTGGGGGGAGCCATCGTTGGGGGAGCGGCCGCGGTGCCGTCCGGGCGGGCGTCAGCGGCCGTCCGTGGGCCCTGTCGGCGGTCGTGGGCGGTCGTGAGCGGTCGTCAGCGGCCGTCAGTGGGCGTCGCGCCGCGGGCCGGCGGGCCGGTCGAGCACGTTGAAGTCCGTGACGGCGAACCGGGCGAGCGCCGTCGGGCCGGCGACGGCCCGGTGGGCGATCGCGATGGCGCGGCCGACGGCGTCGGTCAGGTCGCAGCCGGCGAGGTAGAAGGTCAACCGGACACCCCGGGGGGTGATGTGGACGTGGAGGTGCTCGACGCCGTCGCGGGCGGACGTGACGCTGTCCAGGGCCGAGAGCACGGCCCCGACGGTCGGCCGGGCGCCCGCCGACCCGCCTGTCGCGGCGGTCAGCAGCACGCCGACGAGGTGCACCGGAAGTCCTGGGAGCTCTGGGGGGAACCGGCCGGTCAGCCCCAGGAGAAGCCGCTGCCCACCGCGGCCGGGAAGGCCTGCGGGAGCGGGCGGAAGGGAAGCGGGGCGACCGGCGCGGTGGCGAGCCCGGTCGTCGTCCGGCGTACGGGGCCGCGGGAACGCGCGGAGGTGAACATGGGGAAGTCCTCCGAATCCTGGGGGGTTTCGGGCCGCTCTCGTTCGTCCGCGGCCTCGGTGGTCCCAAGATTCGCACGGGCCCCGGCGTGCTCACACAGGTTCAGGGTGACACCAAACGCGTGGCAGCTTCGGGCCAGGAAGGGGACGTCGCGCCGACCCCGGATGAGCTGCGCGGCAGGCGACTTGGCAGGTTTCGGTCAGGCGGAAGGTGTCAGCCCGCCGCCGTCCCGCGTTCCGCGATGCGGACAGCCGGCGGCCGCCCCCGGGAGGGAATACGTGCAGGTCCCTCGCGTGGACGGCTCGGTCTCGCGAGGGACCTGAGGGTGGGTCCGGGGCCGGAGCAGGCCGGTGCCACGGCTGGGGTAGCGTTCCTTTGCCTACCCTTGACCCGGAAGACCTGATGATCGAAGCAAGCTACTCGGCCGTCCCCGCCCTCCTGCTCGTGTTCGCCGTCCTCGGGTCGGCGCTCGCCCTCGGCACCGCCCGGTGGGCCCGCCGGAGAGGCATGGCGGTCCCGACGGCGGTGCTGTGGGGACTGAGCCTGGCGGGCGAACTGGCGGTGACGCTGACACCGACGGCCACCGGGTACTCGGGGCCGCCGAGTTGCACGATCGGGCCCGGCATGTGGGCCGACGCGACGGCGCAGCAGGGGCTGATGAACATCGCGCTCTACCTGCCACTGGCGTTCTTCGGCGTGCTGCTCTTCCGACGGCCGGTCACCGTGCTCGCGGGCTGCGCGGTGTTGTCCGCCGTCACCGAGGTCGTCCAGACCCTGCTCGGGACCGGACGCGCCTGCGACGCTGCGGACTTCGTCGACAACGTGGCCGGCGCCCTGCTGGGGACGCTGCTCGCCGTCGGCTGGCTGCTGGTCCGGCGGCGCGGGCTGCCCCGGCTGCGCAGGGACCTGGTCCACGGGCTGGTGCTGGGCGCCGTCGGGCTGGCGGGGGCGGGGCTGGTGGTCCACTTCGGGATCCGCACGTACCGGGACTCACCGGGCCTCTTCGCTCCGCCGTCCGACGACATCGCGACGGCGCAGCGGGTGGCGGAGGGCGTGTTCGGCCCGCGCACGCTGGTGGACACCACCACGACCACCGCCGACCCCGGGCTCACCCAGCAGATCATGGACGTCAGCACCGACCGCGGCGACCTCCGGATCGAGCAGCCCAGCGGCCGTCTGCTCGCCGTCGCCGCCGCCACGCCCTCAGCCGACGCGGCCGGCTCGCCCACCCTCACCCCGGAGCAGGTCGTCGCCGCCGGCCGGGCCTTCGCCGACACCTGGTTCGCCGACCGGATCGCCGGCCTGACCCCGACCGTCACCCCCGCCGGCCCGAACGGCGCTGCCCGCACGCTTGGTTACCGCCGCGAGGGTACGGCCGCCGGGCAGCCGGCGGTGCGCCTCGACCTGACCGTGGGCGCCGACGGCCGCATCCTGACAGCTTCCTCGTAGTCCCTGGTCCTCGAACTCCCGTGGTCCGTCCCGGGGTTCAGACAGGACGGGGCAGGTACGCCAGGCCGTGCGCGCCCGCCTCGCCGAGCCGGGGGACCTCCAGTCGGGCCACCGGCTCCAGCGCCGCCAGGTCGATGACGTCGACGGTGGAGGAGACGGCGCAGGAGACGTAGGCGAGGCGGCCGTCGGGGGAGGAGGTGACGGTGAGCGGGAAGAGGCCCACCTCGACCGAGCCGAGCCGCTGGTGACCGTCGGCGGCGAAGACCGTGAGACGGCCGGGGAGTTGGCGCCCCAGGGGCGAGCCGGCCTCGGGGACGCTGCGCACCTCGCCGGCCAGCAGCCTGCCGGTCGGGGTGAGGTGGACCGGCAGGGCCGGGGAGTCCGTCGGGAGGACGTCCGTGACGGACGCGGTCGCGACGTCGATGACGCGGATGCCGGGGGTCGGGGCGGGCGTGGCGGTGGTCGAGAAGTACGGGCCGGCGACGTAGACCCGGGCGCCGTCGGGGGAGACGGCCAGGCCCTCGCTGCCGGGGACCTCGACCTTGGCGGTCAGCACGCCCCGGTCGAGGTCGACGACCGAGACGAAGGGTGCCTCCTTGTTGGTGGCGAAGCCGGTCCGGCCGTCCGGGGTGATGGCGAACCAGTGCGGACCGGGCGCCTCGGTGTCGATCCGGCCGAGCGGGCGACGGGTCCCGGTGTCGATGACCACGACGCCGCCGGGCCGGTCCGGGCCGCCCTCCACGCTGACGTACAGCCGGCCGCGGGCGGTGTCCAGGGCCAGTCCGTGCGGGCCGTGTTCGGGGGCGAGGTCGACCACGTCGACGACGCGCCGGGTGTCGGCGTCGATGACGGTCACCTCGGTGCGGCGGCCGCTGTTGGCGCCGTAGTAGCCCGAGTGGTAGGCGCTGGTGCACCAGAGCAGCCGCCGGGTCGGGTCGAAGCAGAGCTCGTGCGGTTCGGCGAGGATCCGAACGGTGTCGAGGTGCCGGTCGGTGGCGGCGTCGAAGAACAGGACGTTCGAGCCGCTCTGGCTGACGACGGCGAGGACGTCGCCGGTGCGGTCGGTGCGGTCGGCACGCTCGGTGCGGTCGGTACGGGAGGGCTGCGACATGAGGACTCCTCGGGGAGGGTTTCGCGGTCTTGCGGTTTCGCGGTCGTCTCCACTGTCGTCGGCAGCCGAGGCGGGAGCCATGCAAGGATCGGCATCGGATAGTTGCCCAGAATGCAAAGACCCAGGTCAGGAGCGGACGGCCGATGGATCTCAACCTGCTGCGGGCGCTGGACGCCCTGCTCCAGGAGAACAGCGTGACCCGCGCCGCCGAGCGGCTCGGCACCTCACCGGCGGCCGTCAGCCGGATGCTGGCCCGGCTGCGCCGCGCCGTCGAGGACCCGCTGCTGGTGCGCGCCGGGCAGGGCCTCGTCCCGACCCCGCGGGCGCTCGAACTGCGGGAGGAGGTCGGCGCGTTGCTGCGCGGCTGCGACAGCGTGCTGCGCCCCGGCGCCGGCTTCGACCCCGTCCACCTCGACCGGACCTTCACGCTGCAGGCCGGTGAACTGATGCTGGTACGGACGGCGGGCGCCCTCGTCGAGCGGGTCCGGGCGGAGGCCCCGCGGGTGGACGTGGTCTTCCTGCCGGAGGCGCTGGAGGACGGGCCGGCGCTGCGGCAGGGGCTGGTGGACGTCGAACTGGGCGTGCTCGGCCACCTGGACACGGAGGTCCGCAGCCGGCAGCTCCTCCGCGTTCCCCTGGTCGGCCTCGCCCGGGCGGGCCATCCGCTGTTCGACGGCCGCCGGATCACCGCCCGCCGGTTCGCCGCCGCCGACCACATCGGCGTCTCCCGGCGCGGCAAACGGCTCGGCCCGATCGACGCCGGGCTCGCCGACCTCGGGCTCCGGCGCCGGGTGGCGGTGGTCGTGCCCAGCCACACCGGCGCGATGCTGCTCGCCCGGGACAGCGACCTGGTCACCCTCGTCCCCGAGGACTGGCTGCCGGACACCGTCGCCGCGCTGGGCCTGCGCACCTTCCCGATCCCGCTGGAACTCGCCCCGCTGGAGCTGGGGATGGCCTGGCACCCGCGCAACTCGGCCGATCCGGGGCACCGCTGGTTCCGCGAGCACGTGGCGGCCGCGGTGCTGGGGCGGGAGTAGCCCCCGCGGGGGTGTGCCCCGGCTCGGTCCGCGGTGTGCGGTCGGGATACCCTGCCGGGGTACATGGCGGCGGCTGGGGACAGGAGGCGGAGGATGGTGCGGTCACGGCCGTTCGGTCCGCCGGTGCCGTGGGCGCCGCGCCTGCTGCTGCTCGCCGCGCTGCTGTTCGGCATCGTGACGATGCACACGCTCGGCCATCCGGGCGGTGGGCACGGTGGTTCCGGCGGGTACGGCGGGCACGGTGGTTCCGGCGGGCACGAGGGAGCGGGGACGCACGCCTCGGCCGTGCACCCGGCGCACCCCGCGGCCGCGGTCCACCACGACCCGGCCGCCGCGCCCATGGAGGCCGCCTCCGCCGTCGACCCCGCCATCCCGGCCGCCTCCGCCGTCGACCCGACCATCGCCGGCGGCATGGACCCGATGGCGGTCTGCCTCGCCGTCCTGGCGGGCTGGACCCTGGTGCTGCTCCTCGCCGGCCCGCTGCTGCGCCGCAGCGGCGACGCCGCCGCCGAGGTACGGGCCCGACTGCTGCGGGCCGTCCGCGCGCTGCCCCCGCCCGGGGGCGGGCGGATACTCCTCACCCGGCTTTCGGTGCTGCGCCAGTAGGCGCGCGCCCGCCGTCCCGTGCCCGCGCCCGCTCTGGAGCGCCCGCGCGCACGTCCACGCGCCCGCTCGCGCCCCGCAGCGCCCGCGCACGGAACGGCCGACGCGACGTCCTGCACACCCACACACCGCACGAGGTGCACTCCGCCATGCGCACACCCACCCGTCGTACCGTCCTCGGCGCCGCGCTCGCCGCCGCCGGGACCGGCCTGCTCACCGCCTGCTCCTCCGGCTCCATGAAGGGCATGGACCACGGGTCCATGAACCACGGCCCAACGAGCGGCACGACCGGAGCCGCCGCCCCGGCCGGCTACCTCGCCCCGAACGGCCCCGAGGTCGCCGCCGCCGAGGCCCGGCGCAACCCCGGCCCGGAGCGGAAGGTCGCGCTCACCGCCACCGAGACCACCCTGGACCTCGGCGGCCGCACCGTCCGCAGCTGGGCGTACGGCGACCGCCTGCCCGGCCAGGAGGTGCGCGCCACCCTCGGCGACACGCTCGCCGTCACCCTCGCCAACCACCTGCCGCAGCCCACCACGCTGCACTGGCACGGCCTCGCGCTGCGCAACGACATGGACGGCGTGCCGGGCGTGACCCAGGCCGACGTCCGGCCCGGCGCCTCCTTCGAGTACCGCTTCGCGCTCGCCCACCCGGGCACGTACTGGTTCCACCCGCACTCCGGCGTCCAGCAGGACCGCGGCCTGTACGCCCCGCTGATCGTCGAGGACCCCAGGGAGCCGCTGGCCTACGACAAGGAGTGGGTCGTCGTCCTGGACGACTGGGTGGACGGCGTCGACGGCAGCACCCCGGACGCCGTCCTCGCCGAACTCGCCCGGGGCATGGGCGGGATGGACCACTCGGGCGGCTCCGGCCACGACATGCCGGGGATGACGGGGATGCCGGGCCACGACATGGCGGGGACGCCCGGCGCGGGCGGCACCCCGAACGCCGCCGGCCCGTCCCGGATGCTGATGGGCGCTCAGAGCCCGCTGCTGGGAGGCGACGCCGGTGACGTCGCGTACCCGTTCCACCTGGTCAACGGCAGGCTCGCGACCGCGCCCGAGACCTTCGCCGCCAAGCCCGGCGACCGGATCCGGATCCGGCTGGTCAACGCGGGCGGCGACACCGCCTACCGGGTCGCCCTCGGCGGCCACGAGCTGACCGTCACCCACACCGACGGCTTCCCGGTCGAACCGGCCACCACCCAGGCGCTGCTGCTCGGCATGGGCGAGCGCTACGACGTGCTGGTGACGGCCAAGGACGGCGCCTTCCCGCTGACCGCGCTGGCCGAGGGCAAGAACGCCACCGCCCTGGCCGTGCTGCGCACCGGCGGCGGCGCCGCGCCCGACGCCGCCGTCCGCCCGGCCGAGCTGGACGGCCGATTGGTCACCGCGGGGCAGCTCAAGGCCGCCCCGGACGTCCGGCTGCCCGCCAGGACGCCGGACCGCACGGTGAGGCTGGAGCTCACCGGCGGGATGGCGAAGGCCGACTGGGCGTTCAACGGCCGCCGGTACGACCCGGCGCAGCGCTACCCGGTGGCGGCGGGCGAGCGGGTGCGGCTGGAGTTCCGCAACAGCACCGCCATGTGGCACCCCGTCCACCTGCACGGTCACAGCTTCGCGCTGCCCGGCGACGGCCCGCGCAAGGACACCGCGGTGGTGCTGCCGGGCACGACCCTGGCCGTCGACTTCGACGCCGACAACCCGGGCCTGTGGATGGTGCACTGCCACAACGTCTACCACGCGGAGACGGGCATGATGACCGTCCTCGGCTACCGGGCCTGATCGCGGACTCCCCCCCCGCGCGAAAGTGCCCGGGTTCCACCCTGAAAGGACCCCGAACCGCTCCGCCGGTTCGGGGTCCCGCCGTCTCCGGCACCCGGCGCACTCCGGCGTGCCACCGGCACCGACCTGCGGCGTCATGACGATTTCTTAACGCGGCCCGGTAGCGGATCCTTAACGCCGGTCGCATAGCCTGACGCACTGCCGTCGCCCGACGGCGTTTTTACGGGGTCTTTAAACAAGAGGTGCAAGGTGGTTTCGTCGGGTTCGACGGAGACGGCGGAGTCGGACGCGCCGTCGGCGCGAATACGCCTCCGCAGCTGGCTGCTGGAGGACGTGACCGCGGAGAAGCCCGTGCGGCAGTCCGCCGACGAGGGTGCCCCGGAGGCGCCGACCGGGGGCGCGGCGGCGGGGGACTCCGCCGCGCACGGCACGCCCGCCGGCCAGCGCTGGTGGCGGGTGATGTGCCTGACCGGCCTGGACTACTTCTCGACGCTCGGCTACCAGCCGGGCATCGCCGCCCTGGCCGCGGGCGTGCTGTCGCCGATCGCCACCATCGTGCTGGTGGTGGTCACCCTGCTGGGCGCGCTGCCGGTCTACCGGCGGGTGGCCAAGGAGAGCCCGCGCGGCGAGGGCTCGATCGCGATGCTGGAGCGGCTGCTGTCGTTCTGGAAGGGCAAGCTGTTCGTCCTCGCGCTGCTCGGCTTCGCGGCGACGGACTTCCTGATCACCATCACGCTGTCCGCCGCCGACGCGAGCGCGCACCTGGTGGAGAACCCGCACCTGACCGGCTTCCTCGGCGGCAAGCAGGTGGTGATCACGCTGGTCCTGGTGGCCCTGCTCGGCGCGGTCTTCCTGAAGGGCTTCAGCGAGGCGATCGGCCTGGCGGTGTTCCTGGTCGGGACGTACCTGGTGCTGAACGTGGTCGTGGTGGCCGTCGGCCTCTGGAAGATCGTCTCGGCGCCGCACGTGGTCACCGACTGGACGGACGCGCTGACCGCCCAGCACGGCAACCCGATCGTCATGGTCGGCGTGGCCCTGGTGACCTTCCCGAAGCTGGCGCTCGGCCTGTCCGGCTTCGAGACCGGCGTCGCCGTGATGCCGCACATCAAGGGCGACCCCGACGACACCGAGGCGAACCCGGCCGGCCGGATCCGCGGCACCCGCAAGCTGCTGACCACCGCCGCCGTGATCATGAGCTGCTTCCTGATCGCCACCAGCTTCATCACCACGCTGCTCATCCCGGCCGACCAGTTCAAGGCCGGCGGCGACGCCAACGGCCGCGCCCTGGCGTACCTGGCCCACGAGTACCTCGGCGGCGCCTTCGGCAGCGTCTACGACCTCTCCACCATCGCGATCCTCTGGTTCGCCGGCGCCTCCGCCATGGCGGGCATGCTCAACCTGCTGCCCCGCTACCTGCCGCGCTACGGCATGGCCCCGCACTGGGCCCGCGCGGTGCGGCCGATGGTGATCGTGCTGACCCTGATCGGCTTCCTGGTCACCTGGATCTTCGACGCCGACGTGGACGCCCAGGGCGGCGCGTACGCGACCGGCGTGCTGGTGCTGATCAGCTCCGCCGCCATCGCGGTGACCATCGCCGCGCACAAGAAGCGCGAGCGCGGCTGGACGGTCGCCTTCGCGGTCATCGCGGCGATCTTCCTCTACACCACCGTGCTGAACTGCCTGGAGCGGCCGGACGGCCTGAAGATCGGCGCCTGCTTCATCGCCGGGATCGTCCTGGTCTCGCTGCTCTCCCGGCTGCGCCGCGCCTTCGAGCTGCGTGTCACCAGCGTCGCCCTGGACGACGTGGCGGAACGTTTCATCAGGGACTACGCCCACCGGCCGCTGCGGCTGATCGCCAACGAGCCGAACAGCCGGGACCTCGCCGAGTACCGCGACAAGATCCACCAGATCCGCGCCGACAACGACATCCCCGGCGAGGACGACCTGGTCTTCGTCGAGGTGACCGTCCGAGACGCCTCCGACTTCGAGGCCGCGCTGACCGTGCGCGGCGAGGTGCTGCACGGCCGCTACCGGGTGCTCACCCTGGAGAGCTCCAGCATCCCGAACGCGCTCGCCGCGCTGGCCCTCAACATCCGGGACCGCACCGGGCAGCAGCCGCACCTCTACTTCGAGTGGACCGAGGGCAGCCCCTTCGCCCAGTTCCTGCGGTTCTTCCTGTTCGGACAGGGCGAGGTCGCCCCCGTCACCCGCGAGGTGCTGCGCGAGGCCGAGCCGGACCGCTCGCGCCGCCCGCGCGTCCACGTCGGCTGACGGCCTGCCTCTGCTGCAAGGCCCGTACGCTGCGGCCCCTACGCCCCGGTCCGTCCGCCCCGGCCCGTCCGCTCCTGGTGAGCGGACGGGCCGTCGGCGTGTCCGGGGCGGAACGACGGACCGCCGCCCGCGCCTGGGC
>NZ_JBHUAL010000147.1:0-24562 GCF_042789775.1 Kitasatospora sp. NPDC056800
CCCCGTGAGGTGCGACCCGGGCCGGGCAGTCGCGTACAGGTTCATGACGAATCATCAGTTGGTATTGGTGACCCGGGAGTTGGAGCCTTCACCCGCGCGGCCTTCGTCCCGGCCCTCGACCAGGACGGCGGGCTCCAGCGGCGAGGCGATCTCCTGCGGCCTGCTGCGGGACGCCCAGTCGCGGATGCCGAGCACCACCATCACGAAGAAGATCCCGTAGACGATGCCGGAGAAGTACAGCTCGGAGTGGACCGCGAGCGGCACGCCCACCAGGTCGACGGCCAGCCAGACGAACCAGAACTCCACGTAGCGGCGGGCCTGGCTGTACATGGCGAGGATCGAGCCGACGAAGATCCAGGCGTCCGCGAGGACCATCCACCACGGCGCCCCGGGGTAGAACGAGGCGTCCGTCCCCTTCAGCACCGCGCCGAACGCGGCCGTCCCCGCCACCATCGCGGCCGCCAGCACGGCGCGTTCCTGCCATGACGCCCAGCGGACGTTGATGGTGCCTTCCTGCTCGCGGCTGCGCTTCCAGGTCGCCCAGCCCCAGGAGGCCGAGACGATGATGACGATCTGCCGGGCGGCGTTGCCGCCGAGGTGCACGTTCAGGCTGGCGATCAGCAGCAGCACCGAGCCGAGGATCTGCACCGGCCAGGCCACCAGCGAGCGCCGCAGGGCGAGCCAGACGGTGGCG
Organism: Kitasatospora sp. NPDC056800; assembly: GCF_042789775.1. Lineage (NCBI taxonomy): Bacteria > Bacillati > Actinomycetota > Actinomycetes > Kitasatosporales > Streptomycetaceae > Kitasatospora > Kitasatospora sp. NPDC056800. Next base: position 695 of record NZ_JBHUAL010000147.1, read on the forward strand.
AGCGCCAGGATGTTGCCCAGGAAGTCGGACCAGTAGACGGGGAGGCCGAAGAAGTCGAACTGCTCGTTCAACCAGTGGAACGCGCTCATGACTCACACCTTTGTTCGTGCGGAGCGAGGTGGGGGAAGGGGCGGTCGGCCCCGCCGAAGCGGGGGGTGCGGGGCCGACCGGGCTCGTGGCGCGGGACGCGGGGTCGCGGGGGAAGCGGGGGCGCGCGCCGGGCAGGTGAAGGACGGTGCGAAGAGGTGGTGCGGGCGGATCAGAAGAGAACGGTTCCGGAGAGGCGCTTCAGGAGAGGCGCTTCAGGAGAGGACGGCGAGCACGTGCCGTCCGTGCTCGGAGTCCAGCAGGGCCTCGGAGCGGCGGACGTCCTCCCGGGCGGCAAGCAGCAGCTCGTCGACGGAGGCGAACCGCTCGGTGCCCCGGATCCGGGCGACGAACCAGAGCTCGACGCGCTCGCCGTACAGGTCGCCCGGGGTGTCGTGGCAGTACACCTCGGTGTGGATCTCGGAGGTGTCGCAGAAGGTGGGGTTGGTGCCGACGCTGATCGTCGCGCGGTGCACGGTGCCGCTCGCACGGCGGGCCAGCCAGCCGCTGTAGATCGCGGGCGGCAGGGCGGGTGTGCCGGGGTCGGGGGCGATGTTGGCGGTGGGGAAGCCCAGCCCCCTCCCCCGGCCGGCACCGTGCACCACGGTGCCGGACAGGGGGGCCGTCGGGGTGTCAGCCATGGGGGGTGAGCTCACGGAACTGGCTGGTGTGGAAGACCAGCGGCTCCACTCCGGGGAACAGCTCGACGGTGAGCAGTTCCAGCAGGACGATCTCGTGGTCGCCGCCGTCGTACACCGCGTGCGTCCGGGCGGTCAGCCAGAGCGCCGCGTCGTGGATCAGCACCGCGCCGTCCGGCGTGGCCTGCCAGCCGGTGCCGTCGAAGCGGTCGCCCGCGCGGGAGGCGAGCCGCCGGCAGAGCGCGCCCTGGCCGCGGCTGAGCACGCTCAGCCCCAGCTCCGGAGCCTCCGTCAGCCGGGGCCAGGTGGTGGAGGTGCGGGCCACGCTGACCGCGACCATCGGCGGCTCCAGCGAGATCGACACGAAGGAGCTGACCGCGAGCCCGACCGGTTCGCCGTCGCGCAGCGCGCCGAGCGCGACCACCCCGGTGGGGTAGGCCCCGAACGCCTGGCGCAGCGCCGCGCCGTCCAGCTCCGTACTGTTCGGCTGCTCCGCGGCGGTCGCCGCGGCCGCGGTCGGGTGGTGGGCGGGAGTGACCATGGTCGTCGCCGTCCTCTCGTCGCCGGTGCGGGGGGTCAGTGCCGGTACCGCGCGGCCGGGTGGCTGGCCGGCAGCGCCCGGTCGGACGCGCCGGTCAGCCGCTCGCGCAGCGACTCGCCCTGCGCGTACTCGCCGCGGAAGACGCCGCGGGCGCGCAGGATCGGCAGCACCGACTCGACGAACTCGACGGTGGAGGCGGGCTGGACGGTCGGCGAGAGCAGGAAGCCGTCCAGGTCGGCGCCCTCCGCCAGGGCGCAGATCTCGTCGGCGATCTCCTCGGCGGTGCCGACCACCGGGCGGGCGCCGACGCCGTGGGTGTGCCAGTCGGCGAGCACGTCGCCGACGGTCTTGTCGGCGAACCGGGCGACCTGGGTCTGCGACATCTCGGTGGACAGCTCCGCCATCGGGGTGTCCGGCGCGTACGAGGACAGGTCGAGGCCGGTGAACATGGCGTAGCTGGCGACGGTGACCTCCGGGCGCTGGGCGTCCAGGACGCGCTGCCAGCGGCGTTCGGCGTCGGCGGTGGTGGCACCGATCACGCAGGAGAACGCCGACATCACCTTGACCTCGTCGGCGCCGCGGCCGGCCCGGACGGCCTCCTCGCGGATCGCCGCGGTGTGCCCGGCGAGCTGTTGGACGGTGCCGCTGCCGACGAACATGCACTCGCCGTGCCGCCCGCCGACGCGGCGCCCGGCCGGGGAGGCGCCGGCCTGGAACAGCACCGGGGTGCCCTGCGGGGAGCGGGCGGTGTTGCCGTAGCCCTGCGAGCGGAAGTACGGGCCGTCGTGCTCGACCAGGTGGACCTTGGCCGGGTCGGCGAAGCGGCCGGCCTTGTCCTTCTCCAGGGCGTCGGGCTCCCAGGAGCCCTCCCAGTACTTGTAGACCAGGTCGAGGAAGTCCTCGGCCATCCGGTACCGGTCGTCGTGCGCCACCATGTCCATCCCGAAGGCCTTGACGGCGGTGTCGGCGGTGCCGGTGGTGACGATGTTCCAGCCGAGCCGGCCGCCGGAGAGCTGGTCCAGGGTGGCGAGTCGGCGGGCGAAGGCGTACGGCGGCTCGACCAGCACCGAGCCGGTCACCACCAGGCCGAGGTCGGTGGTGCTGGCCAGCAGGGCCGAGGCGATCACGAACGGGTCCAGGCGCGGCAGGTCGAGGGTCTCCTCGGTGGCGATCGGCGGGCGCACCCCGCCGATCTCCGACCAGCCCCAGGCGTCGGCCAGGAACAGGAAGTCAAGCTTGGCGTCCTCGCAGATCCGCGCGATGTCGCGCCAGTACCCGAGGGTGTCGAACAGGTGCCGGCGGCTGTCGGGGTGGCGCCAGGTGGCGGTGCCGCTCGCGTTGGTCTGGGCGTTCTCGAACAGTCCGAGCTTGAGGTTGCGCATGGGGTGTTCTCCGTTGAACTGGTGGTGCGGGGGAACCGGGGTGCTGAGCGGACCGGGCGTGGGGGCCGGGGACCGTCAGGGTGCTACGGGAACGGCGGGGGCGTCGAGGACCGCGCTGGTCGCGTCGGGGAGCGGGGCGGGTGCGCCGAGGGGGCCGGCGGCCGCGTCGAGCTGCGCCGCGGAGGGCATGGCGGACTGGGCTCCGAGCCCGGTGACGGCCAACGAGGCCGCGCGGACGGCCCGTTCGGCGGCGGCGAGCAGGTCGGCGCCCCGGGCGAGGGAGTCGGCGAGGGCTCCGCAGAAGGTGTCGCCGGCGCCGACGGTGTCGACGGCGTCCACGACGGGGGCCGGCAGGTGCACGGCGGGACGGCCGGGCTGTTTGACCAGCGCCCCGTCCGCGCCGAGCGTCACCACGACCGCCCGGCAGGGCAGGGCGGCCCGCTCCAGCAGTTCGCGCGCCCCGTCGGGGCCGGCGGGCGGCTCCGCGCCGAGCAGGGTGGCGAGTTCGCCGAGGTTGGGGACGAGGACGTCGACGGCGGCGAGCACCTCCGGGGCGACCGGGCGGGCCGGGGCCGGGTTGAGGACGACGGTGCCGCCCTGCTCCCGGGCCCGCAGCACGGCGGCGGCGACCACCTCGGCGGAGATCTCGTGCTGCACCAGGACCACCTCGCCCGCGGACCGGGCCAGCCGCTGCGGCAGGTCCGCGACGGACAGTTCGGCGTTGGCGCCCGGGTTGACCACGATGGTGTTCTCGCCGGCCCGGTCGACCACCACCGAGGCGATCCCGGTGGTGCTCTCGGGTGCCGGGCGCACCGCCCCGACGTCCACTCCTTCGGCGGCGAGCGCCCGCAGGATGGCGTCGGCGTCCGGGCCGACCCGGGCGACCATCCGCACCCGCGAGCCGAGCCGGGCCGCCGCGACGGCCTGGTTGGCGCCCTTGCCGCCGACGCCCTCCACGAAGCCCCGCGCGAGCACGGTCTCGCCGGGTCGCGGCAGGTCCTCGACGGTCAGGACGAGGTCGCGGTTGATCGAACCGACGACGGTGATGGGCGGCATCTGCACTCCTTGGGAGATCGATCTCCCACACTGTGGACCAGGCCCCCGGAACCGTCAAGTACCCTCGTGCTGCGTATTCCGCGAGCTCAGCCGAGCCCGTTCCCGACCGCGAAGGACCGCCCCACGTGACAGCGCCCCGACTCCTCGACGTGGCCGCGGCCGCCGGTGTCTCCCGCGCGACCGCCTCACGCGTCCTGGCCGGCACCCAGCGCAACGTCGACCCCGAACTCGCCCGCCGCGTCGAGGAGGCCGCCCGGCACCTCGGCTACCGCACCAACCACTCCGCCCGGGCGCTGCGCACCGGCACCACGGGCACCATCGGCGTGGTCGTCCCCTCGCTCGCCAACCCGTACTTCGTCCAGCTCGCCGACGCCCTCGCCCAGCAAGTCCGCGCCGCCGGCGGGCAGTTGGTGGTCTCCGACGCCGCCAACGACACCGCCGTCGAGGCCGAGCAGATCGAGACCCTGCTCGGCGGCCGGGTCGACGGGCTGCTCGTCGTCCCGGTCTCCGCCGGCGCGTCCGGCCCCGCCGTCCGGGCCGCCGCCCAGCGCACCCCGGTCGTCCTGTTCGACCGCTGGGCCACCGGCTCCGGCACCGTGGCCGTCACCCTCGACAACACCGCCGCGATGCGGCTGCTCCTCGACCACCTCGAAGGCCTCGGCCGCCACCGGATCGCCCTGGTCGCCGCCGACCAGGCGTCCTCCTCCGGCGCGGAGCGCCTCGCCGCCTTCACCGGGGCCCGCGGCGCCGACGCCACCACCGTCCTGCTGCCCAGCTTCACCACCGACGCCGGGCGCACCGCGGGCCGCCGGATCGCCGAGCGGCACGCCGGGATCGACGCCGTGGTCTGCGGGGCGGACGTCCTCGCGGTGGGGCTGGTCAGCACCCTGCAGCGCTCGGCGATCCCCGTCCCCGGCCGGATCGCCGTCACCGGCTTCGACGACACCGAGATGCTCGAACTCCTCGACCCGCCCATCACCTCGATCCGCCACCCGCTCACCGCCATGGCCGAGCGCGCCCTGACCCTCCTTCAGTCCCCGGCCCGTGAACGGTCGGAGCGGGTGGAGCGCTTCGCGCCGCAGCTGGTGGTGCGCTCCTCCACGGACGCGAACGCCTGAGCGGGCGGGAGGCGGCCCCGGTGTGCGGCGCGCACCCCGGGGCCGCCTCCCGGCGGGCCGCTCCGGCCCTCGACCGGGCGGGGACCCCTCAGGCCTTCCGCCGCACCGCGATGACGGCCGCGCCCAGCACGCAGGCGACGGCGGCGGTGACGTAGGCGAGGTGGTAGCCGCCGAGCTGGTCCGAGCTGGTCCCCGCGACCAGGACCATCACCGCCACGCCCGCGCTGGCGCCGATCTGCTGCGTCACGACGTTCACCGCGCCCGCGACGGCGTGCTGCTGCTCCGGGACGCCGGAGAGCCCGGCCGTGGTCATCGAGGGGAAGTTCAGCCCCTGGCCGATGCCGCTGACCACCAGGCCGGGCAGCACGTGCAGCACGTAGTTCCCGTCCTGCGGCGTGCCCAGCCACAGCCCGGTGCCGACGCCGATCAGGACCAGGCCGACGGCCATCAGCGTCCGCGGGGAGTACGTGGCCAGCAGCCGGCCGGTGACGAAGTTGGCGGTGAGGAACACCGCCAGGGACATCGGCACCAGCGCCAGGCCGGACTCGGAGGGCGAGTAGTGCAGCATCCCCTGGAGGTACAGCGGGGCGAAGAACAGCATCCCGATCGAGCCCGTGTACTGGAGGAACGCCGACAGGCTCGCGTCCCGCACCGAGGCGATCCGGAAGAGGCCGAGCGGGAGCACCGGGTCGGCGGTGCGGTGCTCCCGGACGACGAACAGCACCAGGGAGACCGCCGCGGCGGCCAGGACGGTCCACGCCGTCGCACCACTGCTGCTCACGCCGACCACGAGCAGGGTGAGGCCGAGGGTGCCGGTGATCGCGCCGGGCAGGTCCAGCCGGCCGCGGTGACCGGCGCCGTCGGGAAGTCCGACGCGGGTCGCGGCCAGCACGCCGACCCCGATCAGCACCGAGAACCAGAGCACCGAACGCCAGCCGAAGAACTGGGTCAGGACGCCGCCCAGCAGCACCCCGCCGCTGAAGCTCACGGCCCCGACGGCCGTGTACACGCTGATCGCCCGGTTGCGGGCCGGGCCGACCGGGAAGAGCGCGGTGAGCAGGCCCAGCGCGGCCGGCCCCGACAGGGCGGCGCCGATCCCCTGGACGGCGCGCGCGCCCAGCAGCGTCACGGTGTTCGGGGCCACCGCCCCGACCAGCGCGGACACGGTGAACAGGGCGACGCCGACCTCGAACACCCGCCGCCGCCCGAGGACGTCGGCCAGCCGGCCGCCCACCAGCAGGAAGCCGGCGAAGGTGACGGCGTAGGCGGTCATCACCCACTGGAGCGTGGTCTCCCCCAGGTCGAAGCGCTCTCCGACGGACGGCAGGGCGGCGTTGAGCACGCCGAGACCGCTCACGTCCAGGGCGAACGCCCCGGCCAGCACGCCGAGCGCCAGCCCCGGCCGACGGGCCGACTCGACCACGGTGGCGGTCATGCGGGCCCGCCCGGGAGCTCGCGGCCGAGCGCACGGCGCCGCGGGAGGGGCCTTACTAAGGAGCTGTCGGCACTGGCTGACGATGCATCAAGATTCTCAACTGCCATGCGGTCAGCTTGCATTGATCGCTCATCCGCTGTCCACCCCGCCCGGCGCGCATGGTACCGGCAGTCGGCCCTTCCCCAGGTCATTCGATTTCCGTCGACCTCTACCCGACGGCGGCACCCATCACACATTCGTACATCTGTCGCATCGAGGAGATCGAATCGGACACTTTGTCGATCAAATCCCGCCAGCGCTTCATCCGGCCGTCGAAATACGCGATCCTTGAATCGATGAACGCGTAGTCGACACATCTCTCCGCACCCCGAGGGCGGATGAACATACCCGCGCTGCGGAATTCTCAGCAGCGGAAGTGGCCGGCAGCCCGACCGGCAGGAGCCGAACGCGTCGGCCAGAATTCCACAGTGTGCCGCTGATCAGTGAGCCGCTGAACGGCGACCACTCAAGCACCCCCGAAGACCCGACCCTCACCCCGTCCTGCCGCGCCGCGCGGTCGGCACCCCGAGTCCTTCCTCCTGTCGCGAGAGGAGCAGCGCTGCCCGACCGCACGTCCATGCATGTCATGTACAGACCTACTACCGTGCCGGCAGGCTGACCGGCGCTGCCCCGACGCCGCCCACCCTCCACTCCGCCCCGACCGCTTTTCGTTCGCTCCACCGGATTTCCCGTTCACTTCACCGGACTTCCCGTTCACGTCGAGCGCGAACTCCGGAAACACCGGCACCGTCCGCTCGCCGCCCCGCCGATTCCGCGACGGCCCCCGGCGCGGAGGACGGATCCCGCCGTGCCCCGCCCCCCTGCTCCCGGCTGCCCTGAAATCGGCGTCCCCCCCGACCGGCCGGCCGCGAAGCCCCGTCCTCCATTCCATCCGCCCTGCTGAGGGAGTCGCCATGCCCCACGAGCGCGCAGCGCGAGACATCACCGACGTCACGGATTTCCTGCTGTCCCGCTTCGCCGAGCTGTCGGACGTGTCCGCGGCCTCGGTGGACCTCCGGGCGCCCATGCACCGGTACGGGCTGGACTCGTTGAAGTCGGTGAACCTCGCGGCCTCCCTGTCCGAGTACCTCGGCTGGCAGGTCCCGGCCACCTGGATGTGGCAGTACCCGACCCTGGACGGACTGGCCCGCGCCCTCGTCGACGGCCCGCGCGCCGCCGGGCCCGCCCCCGGCGCCGAGCGCCGCAAGCCCGCGCACGAGCCGGTCGCGGTCGTGGGCATCGGCTGCCGCTTCCCCGGCGGACCGGACCCGTCCTCGTTCTGGCGGCTGCTGGTCGAGGGCGGCGACGCCGTCGGACCGGTGCCGGCCGCCCGCCGCGAGCTGCTGGGCGACCGGGTGCGCTGGGGCGGGTTCATCGACGGCATCGACCGGTTCGACCCGCTGTTCTTCGGCATCTCGCCCCGCGAGGCCGTCCAGATGGACCCGCAGCAGCGCCTCGTCCTGGAGCTGTGCTGGGAGGCGCTGGAGGACGCGGGCATCGCGCCGGACAGCCTCGTCGGCACCGACACCGGCGTGTTCATGGCCTCCTGCTGGAACGACTACGCCGCGCTGGCGCACTACCGCGGCCCCGACGCCCAGATCACCCCGCACACCGCGACCGGCATCCACGACGGCATCATCGCCAACCGCGTCTCCTACGTCCTCGGCCTCCAGGGCCCCAGCATGGCGATCGACGCCGCCTGCGCCGGATCCCTGGTCTCGGTACACGTGGGGTGCCAGTCGATCCAGCTGGGCGAGAGCGACCTGGTGCTGGCCGGCGGCGTCAACCTCAGCTTCGTCCCCGACTACTACACCGCCATGGACCAGCTGGGCGCGATCTCCCCCGACGGCCGCTGCAAGACCTTCGACGCCCGGGCCAACGGCACCACCCGCGGCGAGGGCGCCGGCGTCGTCGTGCTCGCCCCGCTGAGCGTGGCACTGGAGCGCGACCTGCCGGTGTACTGCCTCATCAAGGGCAGCTCCTCCAACAACGACGGTCCCAGCAACGGGATGACGGCGCCCAACCCGCAGGCGCAGGAGAAGATGCTCCGCACCGCGTACCAGCGGGCGGGCATCGCGCCGGACCTCGTCGACTACATCGAGTGCCACGGCACCGCGACTCCCCTCGGCGACCCGATCGAGGCCAACGCCGTCGGCGCGGTCCTGGGCGGCGCCGACCGCGCGGCGCCGCTGAGGATCGGCTCCGTCAAGTCCAACGTCGGGCACCTGGAGGCGGCGGCCGGCATCGTCGGCCTGGCCAAGCTCGCGCTGTCGCTGCGCAACGGCGTCCTGCCGCCGAGCCTGCACTACAGCGCACCCAACCCGCAGATCCTGTTCGACGCGTACAACCTCACCGTCCAGGACCGGCTGACGCCGTGGCCGCGCCGCTCCGACGCCCGCCGGGGCGGCGTCAGCTCCTTCGGCTTCGGCGGCGCGATCTGCCACATCGCCGTCGAGGAACTGCCGCGCCCCGAGGCCTCGCTGCTGCTGCTGGCCGCGGACTCCCCCGCGGAGCTGGCCGAGCGGGCCCTGGAGTCGCGGGACGCGACCGACCTGCGCGCGCTCTGCCGCCGCACGCCCGGCGACGGCCCGTTCCGGCTCGCGGCCACCGCCCGCGACATGGCCGAACTCCGCAGCAGCCTGGACGCCTTCGCCGCCGGCACCACGGCCCCCGGCCTGAGCGTCGGGGAGGTCGGGGAGCGGCCCGGCCGGCCGCGGGTGGCGTTCCTGTTCTCCGGCAACGGCTCGCAGTGGGTCGGCATGGGCCGCCAACTGCTCGCCGGCCGGCCCGAGTTCCGCCGCTCCATGACGAGGTCCGACCGGCGGATGCGGGAGCTGCTGGGCTTCTCGCTCGTGGAACAGCTGATCGACCCGGACGGCCGCCTCGACGACATGGACGTCTTCCAGCCGCTTCTGTTCTCGCTCCAGGTCGCGCTGGCCGAGACCTGGCGCTCGCTGGGCGTGGAGCCGGACGTCGTGGTGGGGCAGAGCGTCGGCGAGTTCGCCGCCGCGCACATCGCCGGCGCGCTCGACTTCGAGGACGCCTCCCGGCTGGCCGCCCACCACGGCCGGCTCCTCCAGCAGCTGGCCGTCGGCCGCGGCGAGGGCATCGTGGTGATGACCCCCGCGGACGAGGTCAGGCCGCACCTGACCGGCGGGCTCACCCTCTCCGGCCACAACGGCCTGAGCTCCACCCTGGTCACCGGCACCCCGCAGGAGATCGACGACCTCGTCCGGCGGCTGACCGACGCCGGCGTCGTCAACCACCGGGTGCGGATGGGCCACGCCCCGCACTCGCCGCTGGTCGACCACGTCCTCGCCCCGCTGAAGGCCGAGCTGGACGGCATCAGGCCGCGCACCGCCCGCGTCCCGATGATCTCGACGGTCACCGGCGAGCCGGTCGACGGCGCGGAGCTCGGGCCGGACTACTGGGCGGACAACCTGCGCCGGGAGATCCGGGTGGTCGACGCCCTGACCAGGCTGCGCGACCACGACGTCGACGCGGTGGTCGAACTCAGCCCCCACCCCCTGCTGCTCAAGTCGGTGTCGGAGATCCTGCCGGCCGTCACCACCCTGCCCTCGCTGCGGCGCGGCGCCGACGAGGCCGCCACCCTGCTCGGCTCGCTCGGCGCCCTCTACGCGGCCGGACTCCCCGGCGCCGCCCACCCCTTCCTCGCGGGCGACCGCGGACGGCACGCCGCGCCGGGCGGCGGCGAGGCCGCGGCGGCCGACCGGGTGCACCTGGTCCCCGTCACGGCCCGGACCGCGGACGCGCTGGCCGACACCTGCCGCGCGCTGTCCAACCACGTCGAACGCGACCCGGCCCTGCGGGTCTCCGACCTCGCCTACACCCTCGCCGCCCGGCGCACCCACCACGCCCACCGGATCGCGCTGTTCGCCCGCGACCGGCAGGACGTCCTGGACGGGCTCGCCCGGATCGCCGACGGCCGGCCGCACCCCGACGCCGTCACCGGCACGGTCTCCGGCACCGCCGACCGGCGGGTGGCGCTGGTGTTCTCCGGCACCGGCACCCACTGGGCCGGCATGGGCCGCGAACTGCTGCGCTCGCACGCCGGCTTCCGGCGGTGGATGCACGCCTGCGACGACGCCGTGCGCGCGGCCGGCGGCGGCTCGGTGCTCGACCGGCTCACCGCCCCGGACGGGCAGGCCCGGTACGAGGAACTGGACGTCCAGCAGCCGGTGCTGTTCGCCCTCCAGGTCTCGCTGGCGAAGGTCTGGCTCGGACTCGGCGTCGAGCCGGCCGCCGTGATCGGGCACAGCCTGGGCGAGGTCGCGGCCGCCTGCGTGGCCGGCGCGCTGTCCCTGGAGGACGCCGCCAAGGTCGTGGTCGCCCGCTCGCAGCTGCTCGAACACGAGGCCGCCGCGGGCGCGATGCTCTCGGTCGACCTGCCGGAGCCGGAGCTGCTGCCCCGGCTCGCCGCCTACGCCGGGCAGGCGGCCGTCGCGGCCGTCAACAGCCCCACCAGCACGGTGGTCTCCGGCCCGCGCGAGGCCCTCGACGCCCTGGCAGCCGACCTCGGCCGGGACGGGATCCCGGCCAGGAGGCTCCGGGTCGAACGGCCGATGCACAGCCCCGGCATGGACGCGCTGACCGGCCCGCTGCGTGAACGCCTCAAGGACATCACCCCGCTGACGCCCGGCATCGACTTCCACTCCACCGCCCTGGCCGGCGCGGTGAACCCGGTCGTCGACGCCGACTACTGGGTGCGCAACCTGCGCGACCGGGTCCGGTTCGCCGAGACGACCGCCGCGCTCGTCGACCGGGGCGTCTCCACCTTCATCGAGATCGGCCCGCACGAGACGCTGCGCGGCGCGGTCGAGGAGACCGGGCTGTCCCGGGGCGTCCGGGTGCACGCGGTCAACTCGATGCGGCGCGGGGAGAGCGACCTCCGCTGCCTGCTGGGCGCCGCCGCCGAACTGTTCGTCAGGGGCCTGCCGCTGACCTTCGACCCGCTGTTCGGCGACGACGTCGAGGTGGTGGAGACCCCGCTCGTCCAGTGGCAGAAGGAGCGCTACTGGATCGACTCCGAGCCCCGCCGCGAGCCCGCCCCGGCCGCCCAGGTCGCCGCCGTCGCCGAACCGGTCGCGGCGCAGCCCGCGCAGGCCCCCGTGGCGGAGCGGCCGGTGGCGGAGGTCGTCCTCGCCGAACTCGCCGACGCGCTGGGCGTACCGGCGGGCCGGTTCGACGCCGGCGCCGGCCTGCGCGACTTCGGCCTCGACTCGATGCTCGCGATCCGCCTCGTCAACCGGATGCAGGCGGTCCTCGGGCACCGGGTCTCGCCGGTGGTGTTCCTGGACGGGCGCTCCATCGCCGAGGTGGTCGGCCACTTCGTCGGGCTCGCCGACGGACCGGCCGCTCCCGCCCCCGCCCCGCAGCCGCCCCAGGCGGTCCAGGCGCCCACGCCCACGCCCACGCCCACGCCCGAGCCGGCGCGGTCCTTCCTGGAGGACCTGTCCGAACTGGACGCCGAGGAGCTGCTGGAGGAGCTGGACGCGCGCGGCCTGCTGGAGGCCACCGACGCGCCGGCGCCGGAGCAGCTGCGCGCCGACGGCCTCGGCCTCGAACTGGCGCCGGCCTCGCACGGCCAGGCCTCACTCTGGTTCATGCAGATGATCGCGCCGGACGCCGTGCCCTACAACTACATGGTGACCGCCCGGATCCGGACGGCGGTCGACGAGGACGCCCTGGAGCGCGCCGTCCTGGCCGTGCTCGACCGGCACCCCGCGCTGCGCACCCTCTACGTGGAGGCGGGCGGCCGCCCGTACCAGGTCGTCCTGGACGAGCCGGTGTACGAGTTCCTCGTGGTGGACACCGCCGACCTGGACGACGAGGAGGCCCGCGAGGAACTGGCCCGGTACGGGCACGAGCCGCTGGACATGGACAACGGTCCGCTGGTGCGGGTCGTCCTGATGCGGCGCGGTCCGTCCGACCACTTCCTGATGGTGCTGGTCCACCACATCGCCTCGGACGCGGCCTCGGCCGACATCATGATCCGCGAGCTCCAGGAGTTCTACGAGGGCGCCGACCCGGCCGGCCGCACGCCGGTCGCCCCGTACACCGAGTTCGTCGAGTGGGAGCGGCAGTGGCTGGCCGGGCCGGCCGCGGAGGCGGCGCTGGACTGGTGGTCGGAGAAGCTCGCCGACCCGCCCGCCCACCTGGACCTGTCCAGCAAGGAGCGGCCGCCGGGCGTCACCTACGAGGGCCGCGACCTCGCGTTCCGCTGGAGCGCCGAGGAGACCCGCCTGCTGCGGGAGTTCGCGGTGCGCGAGGGCGTGTCGATCAGCACCGTCGTGCTGGCCGGGTTCTTCGCCACGCTCAACCGCGCGGCCGGGACGGAGGACTCGGTGCTGGCCACCGCGATCGCCCAACGGGCCGAGCCCGGCTGGGAGTCCGCGATCGGCTACTACCTCAACACCGTGCTGGTCCGGGCGAACCCCGCCGGCGACCGCAGCTTCCGCGAGCTGCTGCGCGAGGTCCACGCCTTCTCGCTCGGCCTCCTGGAGCACATGAACTACCCCCTCGACCTGCTGGCCGCCCAGCTGAAGCCGCCGCGCGCCGAGGGCCGCTCCCCGTGGTTCGACGTGGTGGTGAACTGGCTCTCCTCGGACGCCTTCCCCCGCTCCGTCAAGCTCTTCCACGGCGTCGGCGAGACGCTCTCCCCGAACGCCGCGCTGCCGCTCGAACCGCTCCAGGTGCGCAGGCACCTCGCCAAGTTCGACCTGGAGATCTCGATGGCCGACATCGACGGCCGGGTGGCCGGCCACGTCCAGTTCAAACCGGGCTACCTGGAGAGGCAGACCGTGACGGCCCTGCTCGCGCTGTACCGCACCGTGCTCTTCGACTCGATCGCCCGACCCGACCAGGCCCTCGGCGACATCGCGCCGGCCGGCCTCCCCAAGGAGACAGAGCAGTGACCGAAACCCTGCACTCCGAGTTCATCGCCCAGGCGGTCAAGAACCCCGACGCGACCGCGGTCTACTCCGACGCCGGCGTGCTGACCTACGGCGAGCTGAACGAGCGGTCCCGCGAGCTGGCCGAGCGGCTCCTCGCCGACGGCGCGGGCCCGGGCGTCCCGGTCGGGATCTGCGTCGAGCGCACCCCCGACCTGCTCGTCGCCGTCCTGGCGGCCCTGCGCACCGGCTCCTGCTACCTGCCGCTGGACCCGAACTACCCCGCCGACCGGCTGGCCTTCATGGTCCGGGACAGCGGGACCCGGCTGCTGCTCACCACGCCCGCCTCCCGGGCCAGTTGCCCGCCCGGCCCGACCGTGGTCGTGCTCGGCGGGACCACGGCCACCGAGCCCGGCGCCGAGCCCGTGGCGGTCGTGCCCGAGGACACCGCGTACGTCATCTACACCTCGGGCTCCACCGGCAGGCCCAAGGGCGTGGCCGTCCGGCACGCCGGCGCCGTGGCGATGCTCGCCGAGATGGACCGGGTCCTGGAGGGCTGCGACCTGAGCGGCGTCTCGGCGGCCAGCTCGGTCTGCTTCGACCTGTCCGTGATGGAGGTCTTCAACGCGCTGTGCCGCGGCGGCGCCGTCGTGCTCGTCGAGAGCGCCGTCCACCTGACGGAGAGCCGGTACGCGGACCGGATCACCCACCTGTCCGTCGTCCCGTCGGTCATGAACGGCCTGCTCGACGCCGGCGCCCTGCCCCCGAACGTGCGGTCGATCGTCTTCGGCGGCGAGGCGCTGCGCCGCAAGCTGGCCGACCGGGCCTACCGGGAGACGGGCGCCACCCGGGTGTTCAACGCCTACGGCCCCACCGAGGGCACCGTCTTCTGCTCGTTCGGGCTGGTGCCCGAGGACGGGACGGACGAGCCGACCATCGGCCCGCCGACCACCACCGACCTGGTCTACGTGCTCGACGACGAGCTGCGGCCGCTCCCGGCCGGCGAGTCCGGCGAGCTCTACCTCGGCGGCGTCGGCCTCGCGCACGGCTACGTCAACCGGCCCGGCACCACCGCCGAGCGGTTCGTGCCGGACCCGTTCCGCGACGGCGAGCGGATGTACCGCACCGGGGACGTCGTCAGGTTCACCGAGGACGGCGAACTCCGGTTCCTCGGCCGCTCCGACCACCAGGTCAAGCTGCGCGGCTACCGGATCGAGCTGGAGGAGGTCGAGGCCCGGCTGACCGGCTGCCCCGAGGTCCGGGAGGCCGCCGCCGCCGTCCGGGGCAACCGGCTGGTCGGCTACGTCGTCCCCGCCGGCGAGGGCGCACCGCAGGACGGCCCCCGGCTGGACCCGGCCCTCCAGGGCGCGATCACCGGCCGGCTCGCCGCCGAGGTGCCCGACTACCTGGTGCCCGCGACGCTCGTCTTCCTGCCCGCCCTCCCGCTGGGCCCGGGCGGCAAGCTCGACCGCGACGCGCTGCCCGAGCCGCCGGCCGCCGGCACCGACGGGCCCCGGTCGGCCGCCGGCACGCCGACCGAGGTGGCGCTGGCGGAGATCTGGGGCGAGCTGCTCGACCTCGATCCGTCGGGCATCGACGTGCAGTCCGCCTTCTACGACCTCGGCGGCGACTCGCTGCTGCTGATCCGTCTCGCCCGGCTGATGACCCGTCGCTTCGACCGCCGCGTCCGGGTGCCCGACCTCTTCAGCTTCCGCGACATCGCCTCCCTCGCCCGCTGGCTCGACGACGACAGCGGCGCCACCCCCGAGGTGGTCGAGTCGGCCCGCCAGCGCGCCGGCGCCCGCCGCGCCGCCCTGCGCGGCCGCGGCGCCGGCGGCACCGGCCGATAGCCACCCGAGTCACCTCCACCCGACACGAAGCACACGAAGCAGGAGCCTTCCATGACCGACAGCCCCGAGCAGGAGTACGACCCGGGTGACGTGGCCGTCATCGGCATGTCCCTGCGGGCGCCCGGCGCCCGCACCAAGGAGCAGTTCTGGGACGTCCTCGTCCACGGCCGGGAGACCGTGTCGTTCCTGGCCAAGGAGGACATCCACGTCGACGAGACCCTGATCCACAACCCGTCCTACGTCCGGGCCTGCGGCGTCCTCGACACGTACGACAGGTTCGACCCGTCGGTGTTCGGCATCAGCGACCGGATGGCCGCCGCGATGACCCCGGAGAACCGGCTCTACCTGGAGAGCGCCTGGGAGTCCCTCGAGGACGGCGGCTACGACCCGGACCGGCTCACCGCCGAGATCGGCATGTACGGCGCCAACAACCCGCAGACCGCCGCGCTCTACAGCTCCCCGCCGGACCGGGCGTCGGTCGGCCCCGAGGCGATCGAGGCCAGCCTGGCGTGGTCGCCGGACAGCATGACCTCCAACGCCCTGTACTACATGGGGCTCACCGGCGAGGCCGTCACGGTCGCCGCCGTCTGCGCGGGCTTCCACTACGCGGTGCACCTGGCCTGCCAGTCGCTGCTGCTCGGCCAGAGCGACATGGCGATCGCCGGCGGCGCGATGGTCCGCCTGCCGCACCCGCGCGGGCACCTGTGGGAGGAGAACCGCATCCTGTCGAAGGACGGCCACTGCCGTCCGTTCGACGCCAACGGCACCGGCAGCGCGCTGTCCAGCGGTGTCGTCACCCTGCTGCTGAAGCCGCTCGGCCGGGCCGTCGCCGACCGCGACCACGTCTACGCCGTCGTCCGGGGCTCCGCCGTCAACAACAACGGCGTCAGCGCGATGGCGTACGGCCTGGCCCAGCCCGAGCGGCTGAGCGCGTGCATCGCCGCGGCGATGGAGGTGGGCGGCGTCAGCCCGGACACCGTGTCCATGTACGAGGCCAACGGCCTCGGCCTGCCGGTGACCGACGAGCTCGAAGTCCACGCGGCGACCATGGCGTTCGGGAAGCGGACCGCGACCGCCTCGATCGGCGGGGTCAAGGGCAACGTGGGCCACGGCGGCGTGGTGTCCGGCGGCTTCGGTACGGTCAAGGCCGCGCTGGCGCTGTACCACCGGACGCTCCCGGCCACCATCAACCTGACCGAGGTCAACCAGGACCTCGACTTCCCCAGCACCCCCTTCGTCCCGCAGATCGAGGGCGCGGCCTGGGAGCCGGAGGCCGGCATCCGCCGCGCGGGCATCACCTCCCTCGGCGGCGGCGGCTACAACGCCCACCTGGTGCTGGAGGAGCCGCCGGCACCGGCCGGACGCGCCCCCGAGGAGGCGGGCCGCCCCCGGCTGGCCACCCTGTCCGCGATGGACGACGACGCGCTGGCCCGTCAGCGCACCCGGCTCCGGGAGTGGCTGGAGGCCCGCCCGGAACTGCGCCTGGACGACGTCTGCTTCACCCTCAACCTCGGCCGCAAGGTGATGGGCCGCCGCTGGGCGGCCGTGGTCCGCAGCCGCGAGGAGCTGATCGCGGCGCTGTCCGACGACGCCCGCGGCCCGGCCACCTCGACCGCCGCCGCCCCGCGCACGGACCCGGGTTCCTTCTCCCGCACCGACGACGGGATCGTGCCGTCCGGCCAGGACGCGCCGGCCCTGACCGACCTGGCCGCCGCCTGGGTGACCGGCCTCCAGGTGGACTTCGACGCCCTGCACCGGGACGGGGCCGGCCGCCGCGTGCCGCTGCCCGCCTACCCCTTCCAGCCCCGCCGGTTCTGGCGGACGGACTGGTAGGCATGAGCACACCGGCACTGGACACCGTGGACCTGGGCGACCCGGCCACCTTCGCCGACCACGACCTCGACGGGTTCTGGCGCACCCTGCGGGACACCGCGCCGATGCACTGGAACCCGCCGGTCGACGGCCGCCGGGGGTTCTGGGTGCTCTCCCGCTACGACGACATCATGGCCACCTACCGGGACAACGTGAACTTCACGTCCCAGCGCGGCAACGTGCTCGTCACCCTCCTGGAGGGCGGCGACGCCGGGGCCGGCCGGATGCTGGCCGTCACCGACGGGCCCCGGCACCTGGAGCTGCGCAAGATCCTCCAGCGCGTGCTCTCGCCGCGGGTGCTCGACGAGGTCGCGCGGACCGTCCGGGTCAACACCCGGCAGTGGATCCGCGAGGCCGTCGGCTCCGGCGGCTGCGACTTCGCGGAGCGGATCGCCTCGCGGATCCCGATGACCACCATCTCCAACCTGCTCGGCGTCCCCGAGCGGGACCGGGACTACCTGCTCAGCCTCACCAAGACCGCGCTGTCCGCGGACGACGAGGACGTCGACGAGGTCGACTCCGAGATGGCCCGCAACGAGATCCTGATGTACTTCATGGACATCGTCGAGGAGCGGCGCGAGGCACCCGGCGACGACGTGATCAGCATGCTGATCGGCAGCGCCGTCGACGGTGTGCCGCTGTCCGACGAGGACGTCGTGCTCAACTGCTACAGCCTGATCATCGGGGGCGACGAGACCAGCCGGCTGACGATGATCGACTGCGTCCGCACCCTCGCGGCCCACCCCGAGCAGTGGCGCCGGCTCAAGCGGGGCGAGGTCGCGATCGAGACGGCCGTGGACGAGGTGCTGCGCTGGGCGTCGCCCACCATGCACTTCGGGCGCAGCGTCGAGCGGGAGACCGAACTCCACGGCGTACGGCTGCGGCCGGGCGACATCGTCACGCTCTGGCACGCCTCCGGCAACCGGGACGAACGGGTCTTCGCCCGGCCCGGGGAGTTCGACCTCGGCCGCACCCCCAACAAGCACCTGGCCTTCGGCTACGGCCCGCACTTCTGCGTCGGCTCGTACCTGGCCAAGGTGGAGATCGCCGAACTGCTCAAGGCCCTGCGGGACTTCACCCTCGGGTTCGAGCAGACCGAGGAGGCGCTGCCGATCCGGTCCAACTTCCTGACCGGGTTCTCCACCATGCCGGTGCGCTTCACGCCCGACCACTCCGGACTGAGAGAGTGCGGATGAACATCTACATGTCAGGACAGGGGGCGTTCGCGGTCCAGGTCGCGGAAGCCCTCCTGGACAAGGGGCACAAGATCGTCGGCGCGGCCGCGCCCCGGCTGCGCAAGGGCAGGACCGACGAGAGCGACGCGATGTCCTGGGACCGCCTGCGCGCCTGGGCGTTCCCCCGGGACATCCCCTGGACGGACTCGCTCGAACTGCGGGCGATGCACATCCCGGACGGGGTGGACGTCATCCTCGCCGCGCACTCGCACGCCTTCCTCGGCCGGCGGACCCGCGCCCGGGCCGGCCTCGCCACCATCGGCTACCACCCCAGCCTGCTGCCGCTGCACCGCGGCCGGGACGCGATCCGGTGGACCATCCGCGACGGCGACAAGGTGACGGGCGGGAGCGTCTACCACCTCACCGAGCGCACCGACGGCGGCCCGCTCGCCGCCCAGGAGCACCTGCTCGTGCCCCCGGGCTCGACCGCCCAGAGCCTGTGGCGCGACCACCTGGCGCCGCTCGGCGTGCGACTGCTGCTCAAGGTGGTCGACGACCTCGCCGCCGACCGGCGGATCGAGGTGCCCCAGGACGAGAAACTGGCGACCTGGGAGCCCGCGATGGACACCCAGCCGCTGTTCAAGCCCGAGCTCATCGCCCTGCCGGGCAGCGTCCGGGTCGACGGCAGCGCGCGGGCGCTGCACGAGTGAGGGCCGTGTAGCGCCGCGACGGCCGAATTGCCGCGATCAACTCCTCAGGTGCCCCCGGGTGTTCGATACTCCGGGGGCACCTCTGTGCTTTCGGAAAGCCGGAGTTGGCAATTCTTCTGCCCATTTCCCCGACAACTCGACTGCGGTGAAGCCTGGTTATCCGACCTGACGGCCAGCCAGCAGGAATCGGATTTCCCGCGCCGAACCTCGCAAGAACGACCTTTCGGATCCCGGGAACCGTACGGCCCCGCCGAGCGTCCCGCCTCGCACCCGCCCCCCGGATCCTGCCGCGATACCCGTGGTGACCAGCGGAGATTGCCCGACGGAGCGTCGTCGATCCGGCGGCCGGAGCGGCGCCCCGGTGCCGTGCGTCACCGTTCGCGACCGCCGGACGTGCCTCGGAGGCAGGCCCGCGACTGCCCCTCGTGGCGTGATTTGCCTCACACCCGAGTGGTCGGTTCATCCGTTTTCACCCGAGCTGCCCCCCGTCTGACAGGGCCGCAGCAAGGGCTCTTTTCTCACGCATTTCTGATGAAGCGTTGACAGCTCTTTTAGGTGTCCATAAAGATCCGCTCAAACTTCGCCCACATTCCGGAAGTCGGAGCTTACGCACAGTGAGAACAGCAGCAAGACGGTCGGGCAGCATGCTCGCCGCGGCACTCGCCGCGGTCGCGCTCGCCGCGACCGCGGTGGTGCCCGCCGCCGCCGCCGGAGGGACACCTCCCCCCGGCGTGACGGAGCCCCAGGACACCGCCGAGACCCTGGCCGTCCAGGAGGCCGCCCGCACCGGCCAGCCGGTCGAGGTGCTCGCCAAGCGCGGCGAGACCAGCGACACCGTCGCCCAGCCCGACGGCAAGCTGAAGACCACCACCTACGTCCAGCCCAAGCGGGTGCGCAAGAACGGCGCCTGGGTCGACCTCGACCCCACCCTCCGGACGCTGCCCGGCGGCGCGATCGCCCCCAAGGGCTCCACCGCCGACCTGACGTTCTCCGGCGGCGGCACCGCACCGCTGGTCACCATGGCCCGGGCCGGCAAGGAGCTGAAGCTCAGCTGGCCCAAGCCCCTGCCCAAGCCGACCGTCAACGGCGCGACCGCCGAGTACGCGTCGATCCTGCCGGACGTCGACCTGAAGCTGTCCGCCACCAAGACCGGGTTCACCCAGGTCATCGTGGTGCACACCGCCGAGGCCGCCAAGAACCCCGAGCTGGACCAGCTCCGGCTCGGCCTCCAGGGCAACGGCCTGACGGTCAGCCAGGAGGCGGACGGCACCCTCAAGGCCAAGGACCCCTCCGGCGGCGGCACCGTCTTCGAGGCGCCCGTCCCGGTGATGTGGGACTCCTCCAAGCCGGCCGGCGCCGCGCCCGCTCCGAGTGCCCCGGCCGCCGCACCTGCCGCGCCCGCCGCGCCGAAGGCGTTCAAGGCCGCCCCGCAGGCGGCACCGCAAGCCGAGGCCGCGGCCCCCGCCGCTCCCGCCGCTCCCGCGCCGACCGACCCGGCCGTCGCCGGCTACGGCGACCTGCCCGGCGAGGGCGCCAAGATGACCCGCCTCAAGGTCGAGCTGCCCAAGGACGCCCTGCTGCTCTCGCCCGACCAGGCGATGCTGGACGCCCCGGACACGGTCTACCCGGTGATGATCGACCCGGCGTGGAACACCCCGCACGCCGGCGACTGGGCGGGCGTCTCGCGCACCTACCCGAACCAGGCGTACTGGCACTTCACGTACAACAGCAGCTACGTCCACGACTGGGGCGTCGGCTACTGCGGCGACACCTCCCGCTGCGCGCCGACCGACGTGAAGCGCGCCTTCTTCCAGGTGTCCAACCCGTTCGTCGGCAAGCAGATCCTCGGCGCCACCTTCGGCACCTACGAGAGCTGGTCGTACTCCTGCGACGCCCGGCCCGTCGAGCTGTGGAGCACCGGCTACATCTCCCCCGGCCTGAACTGGAACGCCCAGAACGCCTCCGGGTTCTGGAGCCGCTACCTGCAGACCATCAACACCGCCAAGGGCTGGAGCGGCAACTGCCCCGGCGGCTGGCTGGAGTACGGCGAGACCGGCGCGGTGAAGAACCTCGTCCAGGACGCCGCCAACTGGGGCTGGCCGACCATCACCTTCGGTCTGAAGGCCCAGAACGAGGGCGACACCCTCGCCTGGAAGCGCTTCACCGACGACGCCTACCTGCAGGTGTACTACAACCTGCGGCCGAACCAGATCCCGATGTCCGACATGACGATGTCGCCGGGCTCGGTCTGCCAGTACCCGGGCATCAAGATCAACAAGATGCCGCAGGTCACCACCCGGGCCACCGACCCGGACGGCGAGGCCATCGGCGTGCAGTTCGCGGTCGGCTGGGACGACGGCACCGGTCTGCGCCGGCGCTGGTGGTCCACCGGCTCCGAGGACGCCGCACCGGGGGGCAACACCTTCAAGGCCTCCGGCTCGATCTTCTCCTGGCCGCTGCCGACCGACCTGCCGAAGAACCTCCAGCTCGACTGGGAGGCCCGCGCCTGGGACGGCGCGCAGTGGGGGCCGTGGTCCTCCGACGGTGACCCGACCGGCTGCTACTTCATCGTCGACACCTCCGCACCGGACGGCCCGGCGATCACCTCGGACGCCTACCCCGGCTCCAAGGACGCCACCGCGGCGCTCCCGTGGACCGACGGCGTCGGCAAGAGCGGCCAGTTCACCCTGAAGTCCGCCGCCACCGACGTGGTCAAGTACCAGTGGGGCCTGGACACCTCACCGTCCGCGGCGAACGAGGTCGCCACCAGCGGCGGCGCCGGCCAGACCGTCCGCATCCAGCCGCAGACCGCCGGCGTCCACTTCATCTCCGCCCGGGCCGTCGACGGCGCGGGCAACGCCTCCCAGCCCGAGACGTACTACTTCAACGTGCTCACCGGGCAGGCCCAGCGCACCGGCTGGTCGATGGACGACCCCAGCGGCACCAGCGTCACCGGCACCGGCGGCGGCTTCGAGGCCACCCTCGGCTCCGGCGCCACCGCGGGGGCCCCCGGCCACCTCGCCGAGGGCCTCGCCCTCGACGGCACCGCCAACGGCTACGCCGAGACCCAGGGCAACGTGCTGGACACCACCCGCGGCTTCGCCGTCTCCGCCTGGGTCAACCTCACCGGCGACACCACCCGCAACCGGGTCGCGGTCAGTGAGAACGGCAACTGGGCCGCCCGCTTCGCCCTCGGGCTGATGAACGGCAAGTGGACGATGTGGACCTCCACCCAGGACACCAACGCCGTCTACACCCTGGAGCCCGCGAGCTCGGACACCCCGGTCGTGCTCGGCCAGTGGACCCATCTGGTCGGCGTCTACGACCCGACCGCCAGGACCAGCACCCTGTACGTCAACGGCGTGCCCGGCACCCCGGTGGCCGTCACCGCCGCCTGGGACGCGCGCGGCCCGCTGGAGTTCGGCCGCTCCAAGTGGCACGGCAACTGGACCGACCCGTGGACGGGCTCGGTCGACGAGGTCCGGCTCTGGGACCGCTCCCTGAGCAAGGCCGAGGCCGCCGACGCGGCCGCCGACAAGCAGCTCGCCACCGGCCGTCCCGCGAAGGCGGTCTGGCACCTGGACGGCAGCTCCGCCAAGCCCGTCGGCACCACCGAGACCGACAACCTGACCGCCTACAACGGCGTCGCGCTCGGCCGCCCCGGCATCGCCGACAAGGCGATCCACCTGGACGGCGCGGACGACTACCTGCGCGGCACCCGCCCGCAGGTCGACGGCAGCCGGGACTTCTCGGTCTCCGCGTGGGTGAAGCTGCCCGCGCCGACGCCGGGCGACACCACCCCGAAGATGGCGGTCACCCAGATCGGCCAGCACAACAACGAGTTCTCGCTGTACTACTCGCCCTACTGGGGCCGCTGGATCTTCGGGCGCTACAAGGAGGACAGCTCCACCGACACCCTGGTGCGCACCTGGCAGGACGCCTGCACCGCGGGCAGCCAGATCAACGGCGTGCCGTGCTTCACCGGCACCACCGGTGAGTGGACCCACCTGCTGGGCGTCTCCGACACCGCCGCGAAGAAGCTGCGCTTCTACATCAACGGCTTCCTCGTCGGCCAGTCCGACTACACCCAGAACGCGCCGTGGGCCAACCCCGGCCCGATCCAGATCGGCGCCGTCAACCGCGAGGGCGTCAACGGCGAGTTCTTCGGCGGCGAGATCGACGACGTGCGGATCTACGACCGCGTCGTCACCGGCCCCGAGGCCGGCGCCATGGTCCAGCAGCGCCCGCAGCTGGCCGGCCGCTGGAAGCTCAACACCGCCACCAGCACCCCGGCCGATGCCCCGGCCGTCACCCCCGACGAGGGCCCGGCCAAGGCCGGCGCCCAGCTCGGCGGCGGCGCCTCGATCAAGGCCGACGGCGGCCTGTTCCAGACCCCCGGCACCCTGCTGCTGAACGGCTCCACCGGCTACGCGGCCACCGGCTCCGTCCCGCTGCACACCGGCCAGAGCTTCACCCTGGCCGGCTGGGCGAACACGGCGGGCGTCCCGACCCGGGACATGACGGTGCTGTCCGTGGCCGGCGCCAACAACAGCGCGGTCACCCTGCGCTGGCACCCCCTGGGCAACGACGCCAACGGCCAGCCGACCGGTCAGTGGCAGGCCGAGGTCCGCGACTCCGACGCCAACGGCGCGGCGCGCACCCTGACGACCCACACTCCGGCCACCTCCGTCATGGAGAACTGGACGCACCTGGCGGTCAGCTACGACGCCTTCGCGGACCGGCTCGCCCTGTACGTCAACGGCCAGGTCGAGAACCAGGGCTGCGCGGACGGTGACAGGACCTGCACCCCGCACATCTCCTGGACGGGCGCTCCTCAGCCCTACGAGGCGGGCGGCGGCGTGCAGTTCGGCCGTACCAGGGCGTCCGGCGCCTGGGGCGAGTACTTCTCCGGTGAGCTGGACGACGTCTGGCTGTACCAGGGCGTGCTGAGCCCCGCGCAGATCGCCAAGCTGGCCGACTACAACGTCGAGCTGGGCACCTCCACCGGCGTCTGATTCCCCAACCTTCCGTGGGCCGGGCGGCTTCCTGCCGCC
>NZ_JBHUAL010000148.1:0-24292 GCF_042789775.1 Kitasatospora sp. NPDC056800
CCGGTGGTGTGGGCCCCCCCCCGGGGGTTGTGTGCCCCACACGTCCGGGGGGCGGGGGGGCTTCCTGCCGCCCGGCCCACGGTCCGTCACACCCGTTTTCCCCTGAGGAGTTGTTCCCCACATGAGCAGGAAGAGGTCGGTGCCGAGGCCGACCCGCACCAGGGTGTCCGCGATCATCGCGGGCACGCTGGTCGGGTCGCTGCTGCCGGCACTGCCGCTGGCCGCCGTCGCGGCGGCCGCGGAACCGTACACCAAGCCCTCGGCGGTCTCGCCCGAGCAGCCGGTCAAGGGCTCGGACGCGAAGGCCAAGGGCCGCAAGGCCGACACCACCGTCAGCACGGTCGACGGCAAGCACGGCGCCCTGCCCGGCGCGGGCAGCGCCACCGTCGACGTCCCCGCCGAGAAGGGCAAGGCAGTCAGGGCCGACAAACTGCCCGTCGCCCTCTCCTCCGCCGGCGCGGCGGGCAAGGCGAAGGTCGAGCTGCTCGGCCAGGACGCCGCCGCGAAGGCCGGGATCAACGGCCTGCTGCTGACCGTCTCCGGCGCCGACGAGAACAGCGGCCTGGCCGTCGACTACTCGTCCTTCGCCCAGGCCGCCGGCTCCGGCTTCGGCTCCCGCCTCAAACTGGTCCGGCTGCCCGAGTGCGCGCTGACCACGCCCGACCTGCCCGAGTGCCGGGTGCAGACCCCGCTGCCGGGCGGCAACGACGTGGCGAAGCAGACCGTCGCCGCGGACTCCCTGACCACGGCCCCGGCCGGGTCGATGCGGCTGGCGTCCGCGCCGGGCGCGATGGTGCTGGCCGCCACGGCCAGCAGCGCCGGTCCGAGCGGCGACTACAAGGCCACGCCGCTGACCCCGGCGTCCTCCTGGTCGACCTCGCTGAACAGCGGGTCGTTCAGCTGGTCGTACGACATGCCGCTGACCACGATGCCCGGCGGGCTGACCCCGAAGATCGGCCTGTCCTACAACTCCGGCGCGATCGACGGCCGGACGGCCAACAGCAACAACCAGGCCTCCTGGGCCGGTGACGGCTTCGAGCTCTCCCCCGGCTTCGTCGAGCGCAGCTACAAGGCCTGCGCGGACGACGGGGCGCCCAAGACCGGCACCAACAGCCCGGGCGACCTGTGCTGGGGCACCGACAACGGCACCATCAGCTTCGGCGGCCACTCCGGCGAGCTGATCCCGGTCTCCGGCGACGAGTGGCGGATCAAGGGCGACGACAACACCAAGGTCACCCGCCTGCGCGACACCGGCCGGGGCAACGGCGACAACGACGGCGAGTACTTCCGCGCCACCACCGCCGACGGCACGAACTACTACTTCGGCTACAACCGCCTGCCGAACTGGTCGGCGGGCAAGCCGGAGACCAAGTCCGTCTACACCGTGCCGGTGTACGGCAACAACGCGGGCGAGCCGTGCAACGGCGCCGACTTCGCGTCCTCCTGGTGCCAGCAGGGCTGGCGGTGGAACCTGGACCTGGTGGTCGACGCCCACGGCAACGACATCACCTACTGGTACACCCCCGAGACCAACAACTACGGCCGCAACCTGAAGGCCTCCGACCGCACCCCCTACATCCGGGGCGGCCGTCTGGACCACATCGAGTACGGCCAGCAGCAGCAGGACATCCACTCGGCCACCGTCAAGCCGATGGGCCGGGTCGACTTCGGCACCGCCGAGCGCTGCCTGGAGTCCAACACCGCGCTCTGCGACCCGGCGAAGATCGACGCCAACCGGCAGTACTGGTACGACACCCCGTGGGACCAGAACTGCAAGGACGGCACCGACTGCACCGGCCAGTCCTCGCCGACCTACTTCACCCGGACCCGGCTGACCTCCGTCACCGCCAGGACGCTCCAGGCCGACGGGAACTACGCCGCGGTCGACACGTGGACCCTGAACCACAAGTGGGGCACCGCCGACTTCGACTACCAGCTGCTGCTGGACTCCATCCAGCACACCGGGTCGTCCGCCGCCCCGGCCATCACCCTGCCCAAGACCGGCTTCGCCTACAAGCAGCTGGCGAACCGGCTCGACAAGGTCGGTGACGGCCGCATGCCGTTCATCAAGCAGCGCCTGGGCACCATCACCGACGAGCAGGGCGGCCAGCTCGACGTCAACTACTCGGCCGCGGCCTGCGACTGGAACGCCCTGCCCACGCCGCAGTCCAACACCACCCGCTGCTTCCCGCAGATGTACCAGCCGTCCAACGACGTGCCGGTGACCACGGAGTGGTTCAACAAGTACGTCGTCGAAGCGGTCATCGCCACCGACCGCACCGGCGGCGCGCCCGACATGGTCACCCACTACAGCTACCTCGGCGACGCCGCCTGGCACTTCGACGACGAGGACGGCCTGACCCCGGCCAAGCTCAAGACCTGGTCCCAGTGGCGCGGCTACGCCCACGCCCGGGTCGAGACCGGCGGCGTCACCGGCATGACCACCCAGGCCGACCACTACTTCCTGCGCGGCATGGACCAGGACCGCGACAACCCCGGTGACAAGAACAGCAAGCGCGGCGTCACCGTGGACGACGGCCAGGGCACCGTCCTGACCGACGACCAGGCCTGGGCCGGCTACGAGTACCGCAGCGAGCAGTACGACAAGCCCGGCGGCGTGATCCTCTCCAAGTCCGTCAGCACCCCGTGGAAGAAGGAGACCGCCAAGCGCTCCAACGACTGGGGCACCACCACCGCCAACCTCACCGGCACCCAGGCGACCCGGTCCTTCACCTCCCTCGACAAGGGCGCCGGAGCCTCCTGGCGCGAGACCCGCACCGCGACCTCGTTCGACGGCTACGGCCGTACGACGCAGACCGAGGACCTGGGCGACGTCGCGGTCGGCACCGACGACACCTGCACCCGCACGACGTACGCGGACAACACCGCGGCCTGGATCCTCACCGGCAGCGTCCAGATCGAGATGGTCGCCGCCAACTGCTCGGCGGCCGTGAACCGCGACACCCAAACGGACGGCACCTCCGCGGTGCTGTCGGACATCCGCACCCGCTACGACGGCCAGGCCTACGGCGCCGCCCCCGTCAAGGGCGACCCCACCACGGTGCACGTCCTGAAGTCCCGCTCCGGCAACCGGGCCACCTACCTGGACGGGACGACCCACTACGACGCCTACGGCCGTGCCGACAGCACCACCAAGCTGGCGTCCACCACGGTGTTCGACACCACGGGCGCCACGGGACCGGTGACCACCGCCAGCCCGCTGGCGCAGACCACCACCACCGGCTTCGCCCCGGCGAACGGCCGGCCGACCAAGGTCACCACGACCGGGCCCCCGGTGGTCGCGGGTAACCCCGCCACCGCCATGGTCTCCGTCGCCGACCTCGACCTGCTGCGCGGCCAGACCGTCGACACCGTCGACGCCAACAACCGCCGCACCGACAGCCTGTACGACGCGCTCGGCCGCACCCTCAAGGTCTGGCTGCCGAACCGCTCCAAGTCGACCGGCCAGACCCCGAACCACGAGTTCGGGTACATCGACAACGACGCCCAGATCCGCGTCGTCTCCACCAAGGCGCTCCTCGCCGACGGCTCCCAGGCCACCGCGTACACCCTGTACGACGGCTTCGGCCGGATCCGGCAGACCCAGGACCCGGGCGACAACGGCGGCCGCGTCCTGACCGACTCCTTCTTCGACGAGCACGGCCAGGCCGCGCTCGCCTACGCCCCGTACTACGCGACGGGCGCGCCCTCCACCACCCTGTTCAAGGTCGAGGACGCCACCGGCGTCGAGACCCAGACCGCCAACAGCTACGACGGCCTCGGCCGCGTCGTCAAGTCCACCACCCTGGCGGGCAACGGCGTCGGCACCCCGATCTCCACCACGCTCACCGAGTACGGCGGCGACCGGGTCACCGTCACCCCGCCCGCCGGCGGCACCCCGGCGACGACCATCAGCGACGCCCGCGGCCGGACCACCGAGATCCGCCAGTACCGCGGGGGCTCCCCCGCCGGTGACTACGACCGCACCACCTACGCCCACGACGCGGCCGGGCACACCACCCGGCTGACGGACCAGTCCGGCACGCAGTGGAGCTGGACGTACGACCAGCAGGGCCACCAGGTCAAGACCGTCGACCCGGACTCCGGCACGGCGGTCAAGACCTACGACGACCGCGGCCGGCTGGCCACCAGCCGGGACGGCAACAACCAGACCCTGGCGTACGTCTACGACAACCTCGACCGGCAGACCGAGCTGCGCTCCGGCTCCGTGTCGGGCCCGCTGCTCACCTCGCAGACCTGGGACCCGTCCGGCAACAAGGGCCTGATCTCCTCGGCGACCCGGTACTCCACCGTCGGAGGCACCGCGTACCCGTACACGACCACCTGGTCGCTGTACGACGCGCTGGGCCGCGCGACCCGGACCACGCTCAGCGTTCCGTCCGTCCCGGGCCAGGAGGCGCTCGCCGGGAACTACGTCAACGGCACCGTCTACCGGCTCGACGGCAAGCCGCAGAGCACCAGCTACCCGGCGGCCGGCAACCTCGCCGCCGAGTCGGTGGCCTACGGCTACGACGCCCTCACCCGGATGACCACGGCCCAGGGTCTGAGCAGCTACCTCACCGGCCAGACCTACAGCCTGACCAGCAAGCCGCTGCAGAGCACGCTGTCCGACGGGACGGCGAACAAGCAGCTCTACGTCACCAACGCCTACGAGTGGGGCACCCAGCGACTGGCCTCCAGCCGTACCGACCAGTACGGCGTGTCCACCCCGCTACGCGCGGCCGTCTACGGCTACGACCAGGTCGGCAACATCACGTCGATCACCGACACCTCGCGCGCCGGCACCGACCGGCAGTGCTTCCGGTACGACTACCTGGCCCGGCTCACCGAGGCGTTCACCCCGAGCGGCACCGGCTGCCCGGCCACGCCCGACGCCAAGGCGCTCGGCGGCCCGGCCCCGTACTGGACCAGCTGGCAGTTCAACCCCGACAGCACCCGGGACACCCAGACCCGGCACGACACCACCGGAGACCCCGCCAAGGACGTCACCGCCAAGTACAACTACCCCGGCGCGACGGCCGCCC
This sequence comes from Kitasatospora sp. NPDC056800, assembly GCF_042789775.1. Taxonomy (NCBI): domain Bacteria; kingdom Bacillati; phylum Actinomycetota; class Actinomycetes; order Kitasatosporales; family Streptomycetaceae; genus Kitasatospora; species Kitasatospora sp. NPDC056800. The sequence goes on from NZ_JBHUAL010000148.1 coordinate 5,046, forward strand.
AGCCGCACACCCTGAAGGGCACCAGCGGCACCGGCGTCCTCGCCGAGACCGCCGGCTACGACCCGGCGGGCAACACCATCGCCCGCCACCGGGACCTCGCCGCCGGAGCCACCAGCGACCAGGCGCTGACCTGGGACGCCGAGGGCAAGCTCGGCAAGGTCGTCGACACCGTCAAGAACGGGCCCGTCACCAGCACGAAGACGACGGAGTACCTCTACGACCCGGCCGGCAGCCGGCTGACCTCGCACGTCCTGGACAGCGCCAACCCGGGCGCGGAGAGCTGGACGCTCTACCTCGGCGCCACCGAGCTGACCCTGGCCAAGGGCGCCGCCAAGCCCGCCGCCACGCGCTACTACTCGCTGGGCTCGGCGGTCGGCGTCCGCACGGACGACAACAAGGTCGGCTTCCAGGTCACCGACCACCACGGCACCTCCGAGCTCAACGTCGACGCCTCCACCGGCACGGCGGCGCAGCGCCGGACGACCCCGTACGGCGAGCAGCGCGGCGCCGCGCCGGCCTCGTGGGCGGGCAGCCGGGGCTTCCTCGGCGGCGTCAACGAGCCGACCGGGGTGGTCCACCTCGGGGCACGCGACTACGACCCGTCCCTGGGCCGGTTCCTCAGCATCGACCCGGAGTTCAACCCGACCAGCCCCAAGGAGCTGAACGGGTACGCCTACTCGGGCGGCAACCCGACCAGCACCAGCGACCCCGACGGCCGCAAGATGTGCGCCGACGACTGCTCGGGCAACGACATGGCGTTGCACGGCTGGGTCGGCATGAACGGCACGTTCCACGAGCCGACCAAGGGCCCCCAGTGCGTCACCAGCTGTGTCACGGACACCCCCGCCGATGACGGCGACGGTGGCGGTGGCGGCGGCGGTGGCGGTGGCGGTGGCGGCGGATCGAAGCCGACCCCGAGCAAGACCACCGCGGGCACTCCCGAGAACCGCAAGATCTGGCACGAGCAGCGGGTTGCCTGGCTGATGCAGAAGGACAACCCGATCATCGGCGAGTACCTGAACAAGATCCGGGAGATCAACAAGAAGTACTGCCGCCCCTCCGCCAAGGACGGCTGCCAGTTCGCCAACATGGCCCAGGACATCCTCGACAAGAACATGGTCGAAGAGGCCGCCGGCCGGATCGACGAGAGCACCAACCCGTTCGACCCGATCAACTTCAAGCGGCTGACCAAGGACAAGGCCAACAAGGGCGGATTCACCGTCGGCGAGTACCGGATCGCGTTCGACCTGGCCCAGGGGGGCCACAAGGTGGTGTCGATCCCGGAGGAGGACGGCAAGACATCGGACGCCTGGGTGGACGGCGTTCCGTCGGAGTTCAAGGCATCCACAGGCAGCGGCAAGGACGTGGTCAAGGACTCACTCAGGGGTGTGACAGAAGGCAAGGGCGCCGTCCGGGCCTACGTGACCCTCAAGGACGGATACGACGCCAAGACGGCCATGACCAGCCTCGACAACTTCCTGCGCAACAACACGGCCCACTTCCAGGAGTACCAGATCTGGGCCCGGGGCGACCTCCGGGGCGGCTGGGTGATCAGCGGTAAGATCGGCAGTGAACCCAAGTGCCGTGGCGGGGGGTGCTGAGCATGTCGGTCAATGCGGTGGTCTCCATCCGACGTCTTGACGAGCCCTCCCTCACGGCGGAGGAGATCGCCTCGACCCTCGATCTCCCGAACGGACCGGCAGCGCGAACCTGGCACGAGACGGTGGGACCGGACGGTTCACGGCTCACTCTCTGGCTGACCACCGAACCCGGTGACGTGTCGGGCCCGGCTGTCGGATTGATTCACGATGACGGGTACGCGGAGCGTCTGTTCGACTGCCAACTCCACGTCGGCGTCGCGGATCTGGCAGGCGAGGACGTGGCCGCCGCGCTCCGCTCCTACTGCCGCTTCGCGACCGCCCGGCTGCACGCGGCACTGGGCGGCCTGGAGACGGCCTCCTACGTCGACGCCGACGGGAACTACAGCTACCGGGTCGATCTCCCGGGGCTGCCGGAGGCCGTGGTCGACGTTCGGCTGGGCAACGGGGCTCCGCCTGCGCAGCCGGGCTTCTCCCTGGTCGAGGCGGCCAACCGCGCCGCCTCGGGCACCGGGCTGGTCTTCGCCGAGGACGAGCCCAACCGGCACCTCGCCCCGTCGGAGGACGCGGGTGACTCGGTGGCCTACACCGTGTCGTCCCGTGCGGAGGAACTCCCCTTCGCCGCCGGGGCCCGCTCCGGCGCCGCCGCGGTCGACGCCCGGCAGCTGGACGGGTTCACCGAGCGCCTGCTCGCCGAACTCGCCCGGCACACCGTCGGCGCCGACCTGGCGTGCTGGGTGAACGACCGGCTCTACCGCTACGAGGTGGAGCTGACCCCGCTCGGCTGACCGGACGGGAACACACAGGGCGGCAGCACCGGTTCGGCCGGTGCTGCCGCCCTGCGGCACATCCAGGGGAGTTCCCCCGGGCGATCTCAGTGGGGCGCCGGGGCGGCCACGGGGCCGGAGGCGGCTCCCCCGTCGGGTTCCTCGGCTCCTTCGAGGCGGTGGATCAGGCTCCGGAGTGCCGCGATCTCGTCGTGCAGGGCCTTCTTGCCGGCCCTGGTGAGCTGGATCCAGGTGCGGGCGCGCTTGCCCTCGTAGCCCTTGTCGATCGTGACCAGGCCGGCCTTCTCCAGGACGCCGAGGTGCTGGGAGAGGTTGCCGGCGGTGAGGCCGAGGGTGGTGCGCAGGAAGGTGAACTCCACCCGCCGGGCCTCCTTGGCGACCGCGAGGATGCCCAGGCGGACGCGCTGGTGGACGACGTCGTCGAGGCCGCTGGTGGGGTGCTCGGTCATTCGGCCGACCGTCCCTGGGCCCGGTGGTGCAGCAGGGCGAGGGCGACGCCGCCGAGCAGCAGCACGCCGCCTTCCAGCAGCACGCCGGGGAGGAAGGACCACGGGGACAAGCTGGGAAGGTCGTCGGAGGAGAGCATGGCGATCAGGTATCCGCAGGTCACGGCGAGGAGCGGCCAGCTGCGCTCGATCCAGGCGAGCAGCAGCAGCGCCAGACCGATCGTGCCGGCCGGGCTCATCAGCGTGTCGGCGACCGCGGAGAGCGGTCCCGGCTGCCCGTACAGGTCGGCGAGGAAGCCCGGGTGGGACACCGTCCACACCTGGTCGGCGGTCATGAGCAGGGCGAGGACGACGCCCAGCACGAGGTACGGCCGGATCCGGGTGCCCAGGCCGAGCCGGGCGGAGCGGCGGAGGTAGAACCAGCTGATCGCGGCGTAGGAGAGCAGCAGCGCCACCGGCCAGTACCACATGGCAGGGGGAAGGGAGTTGACGCAGACTCCGCCCAGGCCGTAGCGGGGCGCGTCGCAGGGGCCCTGGCCGTACCGCACGACCGGTATCGCGCCGAACCTCACGGCGGCGAAGGCCAGGAGCGGGAACCACGCGCCGCGTTGCTCACGGCGGACGCGCTGGATCACGGCGCCGGTCGCTGCCAGGAGGTGCCGGGGGTCGCTTGAGGGCTGAACGGGTTGAGTCGCCATGAGGACCAGGTTTGCATGACAAACCGATTGCGTCCAGAGATCAGTTTGCGAACTGGCCTTACGCGGCGAATGGTTGACGGGCACACACCCCCGCCGAGCTGGGAAAATCGCTGGCGCGAGGTGCGTTGAAGGCCGACCCTGGTCACCGTGTCAGAACCGAAGCACCGGATCCGTGCCCTCCACACCGACTCGACGGTGACCGTCTACCAGGCGTACACGCCGGAGATCGGGCTGCCCACCGCTCGGGACGGCCGCTTCCCGGCGGCGTGGAAGCGGGACCGGATGACGTGGATCAAGCCGTCGTTCCTCTGGATGATGTACCGCTGCGGGTGGGCGAGGAAGGAGGGCCAGGAGACCGTCCTGGCGGTCGAGATCACCCGCGAGGGCTTCGAATGGGCGCTGCGGAACAGCTGCCTGTCCCACTACGAGCGCGGGCTGCACCCCGACCGGGCTTCCTGGCAGCGCCGGTTGAAGAGGTCCCCGGCGCGGGTGCAGTGGGATCCGGAGCGCGATCTGCACCTTCGGCCGCTGCCCCACCGGTCGCTCCAGCTCGGCCTGACCGGGGAGGCGGCGGAGCGGTACGCGGAGGAGTGGATCGTCGCGGTCGAGGATGTCACCGCGCTCGCGCACGCGGTCCACGACCGGGTGCGGGACGGGGAGTTGGAGGCCGCCCGGCAGCTCCTCCCCGCCGAACGCCCCTACCCGGCGGGCGACGCGCTGCTCGCCCACCTGGCCGGCTGAGCCGGCGGGCGCACCCCGCCCGCCGGCTGCGACTGTCAGCCGGTGGCGGGCGTCAGCCGGTGGCGCCGTCGGTGAGCTCGCGGACGATGTCCAGGTGCCCCGCGTGGCGGGCGTACTCCTGGAGGACGTGGAACAGGATCCAGCCCAGGGTGGGCCGCGGGGTGCCGTCGTCGGGGAAGCGGCCGCCGGGTGCGGCGACGGTGGACAGGGGCGTGCCCGACACGACGGCCCGGGTGTGCTCGCCGCCCGCGTGCAGCGCGGCGAGGAGTTCGGCGGCCGTTTCCTCCGGTCCGACGTACCAGCGGTCCTCCGGGCCCCGGTCGCCCCAGGGCGCCGGGACCTGCTCGGCGCGGAAGCCCCAGCGCAGCCAGCGCTGCTCCATGTGGACGAGGTGCTTCAGCAGTTCGAGCATGGTCCATCCGGAGGGGAGCCGGCTGGCGCGCAGCTCCGCGTCGGACATCCCCTCGGTCTTGGCGCCGATCACGGAGCGGTAGTAGTCGAGGTAGTCGAGCAACAGCTCGCTGGGGTCGGAGAGTTGCTGGTCGGGCTCGGGCAGGGAGATCGTCATGGGCCGAGTCTGCCACGGCGTCGTGCCGGTACCCACGACAGCGCGGTGCACCGGTTTTCCCCCCGCATTGCCCGCCTTCTGGCGAAGAATTACCTCCCCATTACGTCATCGGCGAAGGTATTCGGCCAACTTGTTGCACAAAGGGTGACGCGTTCAGACCAAAAATGACACTGTTCCTTCCCATCTCATTCGAACCACCAGCTCTACCGGGCGGCGTCACCCCAGGCCGCCCGGCTGACTCCGGCCCCCCGAACCCGGGCCGTCGCAGAAGGAGTTCCGTGTGACTCGATCCCCCCGAAAGTCCACCGCCGCGGGCGCGTTGCTAGTCGGCGCCGCGATGGTCGTGGCCGCCCTGACGCCCGGCGTCGCCGCCGCCGACACTCCTGCCGGGACTCCCGCCGAGGCCCCCGCCGGGGTCCAGGCCTTCGCCGGCGCGATGCCGGTGCAGCTGTCGCCCGAGCAGCGCGGCGAGCTGCTGGCCTCCGCGGACGCGTCCCTGGCGAAGACCGCGAGGTCGTTGAACCTGGACGCGAAGGAGGCGCTGGTCGTCAAGGGCGTCACCAAGGACGCGGACGGCAGCCTGCACACCCGCTACGAGCGGACCTTCGACGGACTCCCGGTGCTCGGCGGCGACCTGGTCGTCCACACCGCCCCCGACGGCACCACCAGGGGCGTCACCAAGGCCACCGAGGCGGACATCGCCGTCGACACCACTCCCAAGGAGAGCGCCGACGCGGCGAAGGGCCTCGCGCTCGACAGCGCCGGGAGCGCGAAGGTCACGGAGGCGGCGGCCGACGACGCCCGCAAGGTGGTCTGGGCCGCGTCCGGCACCCCGCGGCTCGCCTGGGAGACGGTGGTCACCGGTACGCAGGAGGACGGCACGCCGTCCGAACTGCACGTCATCACCGACGCCGACACGGGCAAGAAGATCTTCGAGTACCAGGGCATCGAGACCGGCGTCGGCACCAGCAAGTACTCGGGCCAGGTCACCATCGGCACCTCGGCGGTCGCCGGCGGCTTCGCGATGACCGACAACACCCGCGGCGGCCACAGCACCTACGACCTGAACGGCACCAGCGGCACCAGGACGCTGTTCACCAACCCGACCGACACCTGGGGCGACGGCACCGTCGCCAACCGGCAGACCGCGGCCGTCGACGCCGCCTACGGCGCCCAACTCACCTGGGACTACTACAAGAACGTCCACGGCCGCAACGGCATCAAGGACGACGGCGTAGGCGCCTACACCCGGGTCCACTACGGCAAGAACTACGTCAACGCGTTCTGGTCCGACGCCTGCTTCTGCATGACCTACGGCGACGGCGCGGGCAACGTCAAGCCGCTGACCTCGATCGACGTCGGCGCCCACGAGATGACCCACGGCGTCACCTCCGCCACCGCGAAGCTGGTCTACAGCGGCGAGTCCGGCGGCCTGAACGAGGCCACCTCCGACATCATGGCCGCCGCGATCGAGTTCTGGGCCGACAACCCCGAGGACAAGGGCGACTACCTGGTCGGCGAGAAGATCGACATCCGGGGCGACGGCAGCCCGCTGCGCTACATGGACAAGCCCTCCAAGGACGGCCGCTCCAGGGACTACTGGTCGGCCGACGTCGGCTCCGTCGACGTCCACTACTCCTCCGGCCCGGCCAACCACTGGTTCTACCTGGCCTCCGAGGGCAGCGGCACCAAGACCGTCAACGGCGTGGCCTACGACTCCCCGACCTCCGACGGCCTGCCGGTGACCGGCATCGGCCGGGACGCGGCGGCCAAGATCTGGTACCGGGCGCTCACCACCTACATGACCTCGTCGACCAACTACGCGGCCGCCCGCACCGCCACCCTCCAGGCCGCCTCCGACCTGTACGGGAAGAACAGCACGACGTACCAGAACACCGCCAACGCCTGGGCGGCCATCAACGTCGGCCCGCGCGTCGTCGACGGCCTCCTGCTGGAGCCCGTCACCAACCAGATCACCGCGATCGGCACCTCCGCCGACCTCGGGATCGAGGCCTCGAACCTCAACCCCGGCATCGTCACCTACCACGCGACCGGCCTCCCCCTGGGCCTGACGCTCCACCCGGTCACCGGCCGTGTCACCGGCGTCCCGGCCCTCCCGGGCACCTACACGGTCACCGTGACCGCCCAGAGCTCCCACCGCGGCAGGACGTCGACGACGTTCACCTGGCGGGTCTCCCCGGGCATCTTCACGAACAGCACCTCCCTGCCGATCCCGGACGGCGGCCCGGCGGTCTTCTCCGACATCGTCGTCGACCGGCTCCAGGGCCAGGCGCCGAGCGACCTCAAGGTGAGCGTGGACATCAAGCACACCTGGCGCGGCGACCTGGTCATCGACCTGGTCGGCCCGGACGGCACGGTGTACTCGCTGAAGAAGGGCAGCTTCAGCGACTCGGGCGAGAACGTCATCGAGACCTACACGGTGGACGCCTCCGCCCAGCCCGCCAAGGGCACCTGGCGCCTCCGCATGCAGGACACGTACCGCGGCGACTCCGGCCACCTCGACGGCTGGAAGCTCATCTTCTGACCGCACCCGCACTGAGCGCGGCCCCCTGAGCACGGCCCCCTGAGGTGATCCGGTCGGCGAGAGCACGTCCTCGCCGACCGGATCACCTCTTGCACGTGCGGCACGGACCGCCACCACAGGCGGTCCGGGTCAGCCGGTCAGCCGGTCGGCGGGCCTGGGGTCAGCGGGCCAGGAGGAACTTGGTGGTCGGCACGTTTCGGACGGTGGCGCAGTCCAGGTTCGACGTGGTGGCGCTGTAGGTGAAGCCGCTCGGGACGCTGCACGCCCACATGCCGCTGACCGGGACGCGCAGGTGGAAGGTGGTGGACGGGACGCCCTGGGTCAGGCTGCACGTGGTGGACGAGCCGGCGGCGTCGTAGGTGAAGCCCGGGGCGGTCGAGCAGGCGGTGAGGCCGTCGACGGGCGTGCGCAGGTGGTACTGCGGCGAGTTCCAGCTGCCGCCGCCGCTACACGTCCGGCTGAAGACGACCCCCTCGTAGACGTAGCCGGAGGGGACGGAGCAGGCCCAGGTGTCGTCGAGCCCCGTGGTGGCGGCGGTGGCCGGTGCCGCGGTGACGGCCCCGCTGAGCAGCAGGGTGAGCGCGGCGAAGGCGGCGAGCAGCGCGGTGCGTGCGGTACGTACGGTTCGTGCGACGGACATGTCTTCTCCCTCGTCGAGGAGTTGCACGGTACGGGGGGCGGCGTTCGCCGGTGGGCGTTCACAGCCGTCGACGGTTCTAGCACCCCCGACGGGCCGTCATCCCACCCTTCCGCCCGGGATGATCGCTCCGGCGCCCGCCGTCCACGCGCGCCCGTACAGATCCTCCGGCCCGCCTCGGCCGATCGGCCCGCCGGTCCCCTCCCGCGCCTGGCGCAGCCGCTCCGCGGGTGCACCGCCCACCAACCGCCGTCCGCTACCCGCTATCCGCTACCCCAGCGCGAGCATCGCCTCGGCGACCGAGCCGACCGCCGCGTCGGGGATCGCGGTGGCGCCCCCGTCGAGGACGAGCAGTCGCGCCCCGGGGACGGTGCGCGCGATCGCCTCGCCGTTGCCGACGGGGAAGAACCGGTTACGGCGGCCGTGTACGACGAGGGTGGGGACCCCGATCTCCGGCAGGCGCTCGCGCCAGCGGGGTGTGCAGTCCAGCCCGGCGAACACGGTGCCCAGGTGGTTGGCCGTCTGGACCGGGGGCGCGGTGCCGGGCGTGCGGTCCCAGATACGCGCGGCGACGGCGCGGGCCGTGATCGGGTCGTCGCCGAGGATCTCCGCGCCGGTGGCGGCGAACTCCGCGACCGCCGCGCGGTCGCTCCAGTCGGGCGCCGGGCGGGCGAACAGGCGGCTCATCGTCGCCCGGTCGTGGTCGGGGAGGTCGTCGTCGGGCGGGCCGGGGGCGACGGCGCGGGTGTTGACCAGGGTGAGCGCGGAGAACGCGCCCGGGTGGTCGAGCGCGGCCACCTGGGCGACCATCCCGCCGACGCCGGTCCCGGCGAGGTGCGCGGGCGCCCCGCCGAGGGCGTGGGCGAGGGCCGCCGCGTCGGCGGCGAGGTCGCGCAGGGTGTAGCCGGGTGCCCGCGGGTCCGTCGTCGTCGACTCCCCGCTGTCGCGCAGGTCGTAGCGCACGGCGCGGCGCCCGCCGGCGGCGAGGCGTTCGCAGAGCCCGTCGGGCCAGGAGAGCATCGTCGGCCCGCCCGCGAGCAGGACGAGCGGCGCGTCGACGTCACCGAACGACTCGACGCCCAGGGCGGTCCCGTTGACGGAGACGGTGGCCATCCCGGGTCACCGGGCGTCGTCGTCGTGCCCGAGGCCCCGGTCGGGCAGGCTCATGTCGCCGGTCCTCGGCGTGCCCTCGGCGAGCCCGTAGCGCAGGTACACGGTGCCCTGCGCGCCCGCCACCGGCGGTTCGAGGAGCGTGAGGTTGGTGGGCACCGCGCCGTCGTCGAAGACCTTCTTCCCGACGCCGAGCACGATGGGGTGCACCCACAGGTCGAGCCGGTCGAAGAGCTTCTCGCGCAGGAGGGTCTGCACCAGGTTCAGGCTCCCGACGACCTTCACGTTCCGGTGCCGGTCGCGGACTGCGCGCACCGCGCCGGCCAGGTCCGGGCCGAGCAGCGTGGATCCGGCCCACGGGAGCTCGGGGGTGCCCCGGGAGGCCACGTACTTGGGGACGCGGTTGAAGAGTTCGGCGATCTCGCCCTCCTTCTGCTGCGGCCAGTACGAGGCGAAGAGGTCGTACGTCCGCCGGCCGAGCAGGAGGGCGTCCGTGCCCTCGTACGCGGCGAGGATCTGCGCGCCGGTGACCTCGTTCAGCAGGGGTGCCTGCCAGCCGCCGTACGGGAACCCCTCCGGGTCCTCGTCGGGCCCGCCGGGCGCCTGCCCGACGAGGTCGAGGGTCGCGAACAGTTCGATCTGGATGAGGCCCATGTCTGTGCTCCCGGCGGGGGTGAGGTGGTCGTCCCGGTCGAGATGTAGACCTTCCGGGGCCGGAAAACTCATCGCCACGCCGGTGCCCGGTTTCCGCCCCCGCCCACCGATGCTCCCCTCAGGGTCAGACGGGCGGCAGCAGGTCGCTCCCGCCGACGGTGTACGTCAGCGGGGGGGTAGCCGGGGCGGGCCGGGCCCCGCCGGCTCGTCGTCCGTCGTCTCAGGCCGTGACGGTACGGAAGATGTGCTGGGTGATGGCGAGACCCTTTCCGACGTACGCCAGTACGAAGGTGTCGCTGTAGTTGATGACCGAGTCGTCGACCGAGAGCTTGCCGATGACGGTGACGAGCTCGGCCGTTCCGCACCGCCTGTTCGGCGACCGTCCCGGGTGTACGGACATTGTCTCAGGTGGCACGTCTCGCGGGCTTCTTGCAGCAGGTCAGGGCCGCGGCCAGGGCCAGGCCTCGGCGCTTCCGGGCGTACGGGATCTTGAGACCACGAGCAGTCCATGGCAGCCTCATGGCGCATGATCGATGAATTCGCGAAGGACAACCTGCACGGGCGACTGCGGCGGGACCGCGAGGCACTGCTCTGGAAACTCGACGGCCTGTCCGAATACGACGCCCGCCGACCTCTGACAGCGTCCGGGACCAACCTCCTCGGCCTGGTCAAACACGTGGCCACCGTCGAGGCCAGGTACTTCGGCGAGGTCTTCGACCGCCCTTCCCCGGAACCGCTGCCCCGGTGGCAGGACTCCGACGGCGGCGATCTGTGGGCGACCGAGGACGAGACCCGCGATCAGATCACCGGGTTCTACCAGCGCACATGGGAACACTCGGACGCGACGATCAACGGACTCCCCCTCGACGCCCCGGGCCACGTGCCGTGGTGGCCGGAGCCTCATGCCGGCACGAACCTGTTCGCCGTCATGGTCCATGTCCTCGGCGAGTCCAACCGCCATGCCGGGCACGCCGACATCCTCCGCGAGAGCCTCGACGGCCGGACCGGCATGCGCCCCGAACACGCGAAGCAGATCGACGGGCAAGCCCGTGCGGCCTACTTCGCGAAGATCGAGCAGGCCGCCAGGTCGGCCGCACCGATCGAGGCTCAGGCCGTCTGACGCCGTGATCAACTCGCCGACGAGCAACGGACGTTCATCGAGTCATCCTGAGCTTGCGGGCGACTCCACGCCACATCGCGGTGCCATTCCGGACAGACACAACTCTTCTGGCTCCCGGGTCAGTGGCGAACCGCAGCATGGGGGGCTCGGAAGCTCCCCTGGATCACCCCATCCCGTCCGTTGCCACTGCCGGAGAGAAGGTTGTCATGAGCGCACCTACCCGTACCACGTTCGCCCGTTTCCTGGCCGTCCCCGCCCTTGCCATGGCGAGCACGGTCCTCGCAGCCGCGCCCGCGAGCGCCGGAGGACTCTCCATAGGCGTCAACGGCGCCACCGTCGCGGATGCCGGGCGGACACTGAACGTCTCCGTCACCTACCGGTGCCTCCCGATATTCGACTGGGTCAAGATCACCGTCCAGGCCACGCAATCCGCCGTATCGGGCGTCGGCTCGGTCCAGCTCCCCTGTACCGGCGGGGAGACCGTGACCATCCCGGTGGGCGTCACCTCGCCCGGTGACACCTGGATCAGGTCCTCGGTGAACGTGGTCGTGCACATCTACGACGCCGAGCTCGACCGCGGCGGGGCCGCGGCGACCGTCGTCGCCACCTGACCGGCGTCCACGGAGAACGAACCGGCCGGTCGATCCGAAGATCGACCGGCCGTCCCGGTTTGTCGGGGCCGGCCCTCCCCCCGGGCACTTGTGCACCGGCAGCCGTTCTGTGTCATGCACGCCCGGGCTCGATGAACGTCCACTGCTCGTCGGTGAGTTGCCAGCGTGCCACAGGCAACGTCCTACCGAATCCCGCTTCCGGGCAAGCACCAGACCGCAATGCCGCCCCGGCAGGATCGCACTACGATCGGCCCGCATCGGCGTGGCAAGGGGTGGAGATGCCGGATGGGATGTTCGTCGTGTTCTGGTCGGTGCCGGTGGTCGCGGTGGCGCTGGTCTGCTTCGCCGCTCTGAGGGAGCACGGCACGCCTGCCGCCAAGCGGGCCGCTTACGTATTCCTGGGCATCGCGGCGCTGCCGGCGCTGGTCCTGACGCTGTTCCTGGCGTTGATCGTGTTCGCGCTCGCGACAGGCTGACAGGGATCGAGGCCCGGCCCGCATGCGCTGTCCGGAGCCGCTTCCGGACAGCACGTCACACTCGGCCAACAGGGCTGGTGTTGGCGGATCACACACGGTAAATCCGGCGACGGCGGCGGTGATCCCCGGAATACTGGTCGCCCATGGATGAGGTCGAAGTCGTCGTCGCCCATTCCGAGCGCGCGACCCTGCGCGTCGGCGACGTGTTCCTGAAGGTGGACGCCGATCAGACGCGCATCGACCGCGAGGTCGAGGCGATGTCCCTCGCGCCGGTCCCGACGCCCGAGGTGCTGTGGCACAAGCCGCCCGTACTCGCGCTCGCCGCGGTCCCCGGGACGACGCTCGGGCGCCTCGGCGGGCCGTCGACCGGGTCACCGGCCGCGTGGGCGGCGGCGGGCGCCGCCATCCGGAAGCTGCACGACGCGCCACTGCCGCCCCGGCCCGGCCGGGCGGGCCGGAGCGTCGCCGCGCTGGAGGCTGAACTCGACGAGGAGTGCGGGGTGTTGGTGACCAACGGCTTCCTGCCCGTCGACCTGGTCACCCGCAACCGCCGGGTCTCCGAGGCCGCGTTCCGGCCGTGGACCCCGGCGTTCACCCACGGCGACCTGCAGATCGCGCACGTCTTCGTCGACGGCGACGAGGTCACGGGCATCATCGACTGGTCCGAGGCCGGCCGGGGTGACGCCTTGTACGACCTCGCCACCTTCACGCTCGGCCACGAGGAGCACCTCGCCGACGTCGCCGCCGGCTACGGTGCCGATGTCGACGTCGACCTCGACGTGATCCACGCGTGGTGGTCGCTGCGGAGCCTGCTGGCGGTCCGCTGGCTGATCGAGCACGGCTTCGACCCCTTCGCGCCGGGCTGCGAGGTCGACGCGCTGAAAGCCCGGATGTGAGGACCGTCGGGGCCCGACGCCCGGTCAGGATTCCTGGGCGGTCCGGCCGGCGCAGGCCGCGGCGGTGACGAGGGCATTGAAGGCAGCCGCGGAGGCGGGCATCCCGGCAGGGTCGTACGGATTGCGGGAGAGCACGACCTGGCGCTGTCCGGTGTCGTCGGTGAGCATGGTGCTGCTGTAGCCGATGCTGTCGCCGCGGTGGCCCCAGAAGTCTCCGCACGGGGTGGGGGTGCGCTCCAGGCCGAGGCCGTAGTCGGCGCCGCGTCCGAGGCCTGTGGTGTGCTTCATCTCGGCGAGTTCGGCAGGCCCGAGGAGTCGTCCGCCAAGCAGGGCGGAGAGGAAGGTGGCGAGGTCGGCGGTGGTGGAGATGCCGGCGCCGGACGGGCCGGCGATGGTCGGGTTGAACTGCGTGATGTCCACCGGGCCGCCGGGCATGCTGGCGTAGGCGCGGGTGTGGCGGCCGGGGACGGTGGGGTCGTTCTCCGGCATGGTGGTCTCGTGCAGGCCGAGCGGCCGGATGATGCGGCGTTCGACCTCCTGCTGCCAACTGCGGCCGGTGGTCCGCTCGATGAGCATGCCGAGCAGGATGTAGTCGGTGTTGGAGTAGTACCAGTCCTGCCCGGGCGGGAAGTACGGCGGGTGGCTCTCGGCGACGGCGACGAGTTCCGCCATCGTCCGCGACTTCCAGCGGTCGGTGCTGAGCCAGGTCTGGAACGAGGCGTCGTCGTCGTAGGAGAAGGCAGGGTCCGAGGTGTAGTTGTAGAGGCCGCCGGTGTGGTTGAGCAGTTGGCGGATGCTGATGGCGGCGCCGTTGCGCAGAACGCCTGGCAGGTGCTTCTCGACCGGGTCGTCCAGGCTGATCCGCTGCTCCGCGACGAGTTGGAGGACGACGGTGGCGACGAAGGTCTTGGTCGAGCTGCCGATTCGGTAGCGGTCACGGGGTGCGGCGGGCTCCCCGGTGGCGAGGTTGGCGGTTCCGGCCGCACCCTTCCAGAGGGTGCGGCCGTCCTCGCGCACCAGGCCGAGCGCGGCGGTGGCACCGCCCGGCGCCACCACGGCCCGCAGGCCGGCGTCCAGCGCCGCCCGGTCGACCCGCCGCACCGGATCCGCACCCGCCGAAGGGGCCACGCCCGTCACCAGGCCCGCTCCCGCCAGCACGACCGCCGCGATGCGGACAAGTCCGTGCATCGATGCACCCACCATGGCAACCTCCGCGATCCCATCGGAAGTTGTCGCCAACTCCCGCTCTTGGTCAGGTGGTTGACACTGTTCCAGCCGAGTGGCGGCGGAGCGTCGACCCTGGGATCGACCCCTTCTCGTTACCAGGTCGGACCCCTTGGACAAGGCGGCTACGACCTGGGCAGGGCCCCGACCCCGACGGCCCCCGGAGGCGCCGCAGCGGGTTCACTCAGGGAAGTCACCGGACCGGATCACGGCGATGAACGACTTCCAGGCGGCGGACGGGAAGACGAGCGCCGGGCCATAGGGGTCCTTGGAGTCACGCACGGGGACGAGACCGGGGAATCCGGGGGCTACCTCGATGCAGTCGCCGCCGTTGCCCCCGCTGTAGCTGCTCTTGCGCCAGACCAGACTCATGCAGGGAACTTACCCTCCTGAATCGCGGCAATGAAGGAGCCCCAGGCAGCGGAGGGGAAGACGAGCGCCGGGCCGCGCGGGTCCTTGGAGTCACGCACGGGGACGAGACCGGGGAATCCGGGGGCTACCTCGATGCAGTTGCCGCCGTTGCCCCCGCTGTAGCTGCTCTTGCGCCAGACGGCCACGTCGAACTCGTTCCTCGTCATCCCTGAACCCTTCCAGCGCATCCGCGAACAGCGCGAGCGAGTCGGCCACTGGCAGCGCCGCCCCATGGAGCAGATCATAGCTCCAGCGATGCCGCGCAACGATCTCCGGAACATCGCTGGAATGCCCGCGATCGAGGCTCTCGGAATACACACAGGTTCGTCCGTCAGGCATCTCCAGCAGCACCATTGAGACATCAACGCTGGCCTGTCGACACGTGAACGGCACAACTTGGATCACGATGTTCGGAAGCTTTGCAACCGCCAGCAGGGGCTCCATCTGACGCACCATCACGCCAGGCCCGCCATAGACGGTTCGAATGCAACTCTCGTCCAGGATCGCCAGCAAGGGCGGCCCGCCCGGCTCCAGGAATCGCTTCTGCCGAGCCAACCGAGCCTGCGTTCGCTGCTTGATCATCTCCGGCTTACCGGCTGCATCGCTGACCGCAAAAACGGCTTCCGCATACTCGCGGCATTGCAACAGCCCGTTCATCACCGCGATCTGAAAGACTCTGGCCGCCACAGCCTCGAACTCCGCGTCGGCATGAGTCTGGAACCAATCCGGGTGTTCAACTTCGGCGTTCCAGTCCACCCGATCCCAGAGCCGCTTCAGCGCCCCGTCGGCGCCAAGCAGTACGTCGGCCTGCATGACCATGTCCGGCGGCATGCGCCTCTTGCCGGACTCAAACCGTGTGATATTCGGCCTGGTGGAGTGCAGCAGCTTCGCCAACTGCTCCTGCGTGTAGCCCGTCGCCTCCCGGTAGAAGCGCAGCTCTTCGCCGAACAACCGCGCCGAACTGGCCGTCACCTCGTTGACGAGTCGCCGGTGTGCCATGTCAGACCCCCTGACGTACCGCAGGTGCGTGGTACCTGATTTCGGCCATCACCGTACATCCGAAGCCCGGATCATTGAGACCGGAACGCAATCATCTGCATGCACAGCGTGACTGTGCGCGCTCCTGTCGCACGCCCCCTCTGCCCCCATGAGGTGTCCCCATGCTCATGTCCCGCCGGCCCCGTGCCTTCGTCGCGCGTCTCGACTCCTGCATCGAATCCACGCCCCTGGCGAGGTACTTGCTCCGGGCCTATCTCGCGGGCCTGCCCTCCGGCAACCGCTACGCCGGCACCGCCGAGCTCCTCCTCGGTGAGCTCTTCGCCAACGCCGTCCAGCACTCCGACGCCCCCGACGACCGCCACATCGAGATCCGCTTCACCCTGATCAACTCCCGCCTCCGGCTGGAAGTCCACGACGCCGGCAGCGGCCGACCGTCCCTCCACGCCCCCACCCCCTCCGACGAGCACGGGCGCGGCCTGTTCCTCGTCGACGAACTCGCCGAACGCTGGGGCTGCACCTCCCGCCCCGACGACATCGGCAAGTTCGTCTGGGTGCTCATCGCCCCGGCCCCCGTCTCCGCCCTCGTCACCGCCTGAAAGCCCGAACCCCCATGCACCTCACGACCCTGGCCCGCCACGCCCTCTCCCGCGGCCGGACCCCCGCCGACACCTACGCCCTCCTCGCCCGCCGCACCCGCAAGCCGTTGCCCTCCGCCCGCGCCGTCTGCCTCGCCCTCACCATCCCCCTCGCCGAAACCACCCGCCGCCTCAACGACTGCTACGACGCCCTCCTCGCCGACCCCCGCCCCGACTCCGAGACCGACACCGGCGAACTCCTCGAAGCCCTCGACGTGTTCGACATCCCCAAGTCGCTCACCGACACCGAACTCGCCGTCGTCGACCTCTTCATCACCGCCGTCGACGCCATGGGCGGCATCCGCCCCGGCCACCAGCACGGTCTCCAGCGCTGGTTCACCACCGGCAACCTGACCACCGCCTACCTCTCCCTCACCGCCGCCCACCCCATGCCCCGTACCGGCGACCCCGCCCTGTACTGGGCCACCCTCGTCACCGCCGGCGAACTCCTCACCACCACCCCCCACTCCGAGACCCGCATCAAGTACGCCCTCGCCCACTGCCGCACCCGAGCCGCCCGAACCTAGGCCGTTCCTTCGGATCATCCGATCGCTGGTTGAGGTGTGCGTCATTGACTGACACCCAGTGGGCAAGGATCGAGCCGTTGCCGCCGGATCCGACACCTCGGCGGGGAGGGCAGTGGCGTGATCACCGGCAGGTGATCGGCGCGATTGCCTTCAAGTACCGCACCGGGGTGCCGTGGATGGATCTGCCTGAGCGCTTCGGCTCGTGGAAGGGCGCCCACAACCGGCTGCGGGAGTGGGCCGCCGACGGCACGTGGGCCATCGCCGCCGTCGTCATCCGGTCGGCCAGGTGACTCCAGCCGGGCTGCCTAGACCCATCCCTCGTCGAGGTAGACCGTCCAGGTGTCTCCCACTGCTCTGCGCAGTTCGACCAGGGCCGCAACCTCCGCGACGGCTGCCGGGGCGTCGGACAGTCGCAGCGGGGAGTCCGGGACGCTGTTGCGGGTGTAGACCGGTAGCTCGCCGTCGCAGCTGAAGGCGTGAAGCGATGAGGGCGCACGGCTGAACCATGCGGGACGGTTCTCCTCGGCCCATGCAGCCGCAGCGTCGACACGGTCTACATGCACCAGTAGATGCTCAGGTGCGGGCCCGCAACTGAACTGCACGAGGAAACCGTGGGCGTCCACTGCCCACCAATCCCACATGAACCCAGGTCGGGGGTGCCGCAGGATCGTCGTCATGTCAAAGGATCAGCAGCCGACTTCACCAAGGCCGCGTCAGCCGCGCTCGGGCCAGACCGGGCCCTGGCCGGTCCAGATGACGCCCTTGTTGCGGCACAGGCAGAAGGGGTGGCCGATCGGGTCGGTGTAGACCTGCCAGCCGTAGCCGTTGGGGCCGATGAAGTCCTGCCTCAGCGTCGCGCCGAGGTCGAGGACGCGGCGCTGCTCGGGCCCGATCTCGTCCACTTCGAAGTCGAGGTGGAACTGCTTGGGGTGCTCGCTGTCGGGCCACTGCGGAGCGCGGTAGTCGTCCACCCGGATGAATGCCAGCTCGATCTCGCCGAACTGGATGCCGGCCCATTCCTCCGAGCTGCCTTCCTTGATCGGACGGCCCGTCACCTCGGAGTAGAAAGCCGCCAGCTTCATCGTGTCCGGGCAGTCGATGATGAAATCGGTGAGTCGCAGCATCCCGCGATCTTGCCACAAGCTCACACCCGACTTCGAGACAGGCGCCCCCAGACCCCGTTCACCAGGGGCGGCCGGGTTCGTACCGCAGGTTCGGATCGGCAGCGGGCTTCGGCGGAGCCGCTCAGCGCTCCGGTTGTGACGTCGTGATCGGCGTCAGTCGCGAGCGTGCCCGGTTGCCTCCGCCCGGTCCCGGGCCGCCATCACGTCCTCGCCGTGTTCGAAGGCCCAGGCGCCGAACGCCTCGATCGGTTCCAGGAGTGTCCGCCCCAACCCGGTGAGGGTGTACTCCACGCGCGGCGGCGACCCGGCGTACGCGCGGCGTTCCACCAACCCGTCGGACTGGAGCCGGCGCAGCGTCTCCGTGAGGACTTTGGGGCTGATCCCGCCGATCCGCTCGCGCAGTTCGCCGGGCCGCGCGGGCCCGTCGCGCAGCGCCCACACCAGGACGGCGTTCCAGGTGTTGGCGAGCAGGTCGAAGGCGAGCCGGGCTCGGCAGTCGGCGAGGAAGCCGTGGTCAGGGATCACTTACCAGATGGTGCCCCAGGACTTTCCTACTGTCTCCCTGTTCCGACTGGCAGGTCGTCACAAGGAGGTTGGTCATGATGAGGATCGGAATCATCGGTACCGGCGCAATGGCGCGGGTGCTGGGCACCCGGTGGGCGGGGGCCGGGCACGACGTGCTGGTGGGCGGGCGGGACGACGGCCGTGCCGCCGCCCTCGCCGACCAGATCGGCGGGCTGGCAGGGACTCCGCGGGACGCGGTCGAAAACGGCCTGGACGCGGTGCTGCTGGCCGTGCCGTACGCGGCGGCGATCGGCGTGGTCTCCGGCCTGGCCGACGCCGCGCGGGGAAGGACGCTGGTCGACTGCACCAATCCGATCGCCCCGGGTTTCGTCCTGGAGACCCATGGCGGGCCGTCGGCCGCCGAGCGCATCGCGGCCGCGGCGCCCGGCGCGTCCGTGGTCAAGGCGTTCAACCTCTGCCACGAGAGCGTGTGGCGCAGGACCCCGACCGTCTTCGACGGACGCCCCCTCGCGGTGCCGCTCTGCGGCGACGACGCGCCGGCCCTCGACACCGTCGGACACCTCGTTCGCGACCTCGGCTGCGTACCGCTCAACGGAGGCGGGCTCAACCGGGCAGGCCTCCTGGAGGCGACGGCGGCGTTCCTGATCGGCCTGTGGGTGGGCGAAGGCGCGGACGCCCAGGCGATCGCGCCGCCGCTGGAGTACGCGGGCGTCGATCCCTCCTGATCTGCGAGGGCTCCCAACCACCCGCCCCGCACAGGAAGTCGGACCCGCCGACTTCTCACGCGGCCGCCTGGTGCGGGGACCCGCTCTGCCGACCCCTCCCGTACAGCACGTGCTGGTCGCGGGGGCGATCGCCGCGTCCATGGACGTGGCGGAAGACCGGCGGCCCGGACGGTCGGCGCCGTCCGGGCC
>NZ_JBHUAL010000149.1:0-24187 GCF_042789775.1 Kitasatospora sp. NPDC056800
CGGCGGGCCCTCGCTGTCGTACCAACTCGCCTGCCTTGAACGGGAATCGAAAACACGTCCGGTGGTGCCGGACCTCTTGTCAAAGGTTAGGGAAGTTTCCTAACTTGATGTCATGTCCGAGACCGAGACCCCACGGCACTCCCGGCGCGACCTCCTCCGAGCCGGCGCGGCGGGCGGAGCTGCCCTCGCGGCCGGCGGCCTGCTGCTGCCGGGCACCGCCCTGGCGGCCCCGCGCCCGACCGCCCTCGCCACCCCGACCCTCCCCGTCACCCCGACCTCCCCCGCCGCCCCGACCGTCCCCGCGCCCCGGGGCGAGCGGACCGCCGGGTCCGCGCTGCGGCCCTTCGGCCGGCACCTCGCCTACGGGGCCGACCCGTCCCAGCAGGTCGTCGTCTCCTGGCAGGTGCCGGACGCGGTGACCGCGCCGTTCGTCCGCATCGGCGTCCAGCCCGGCGACTACGGCGCCCCGATCGCCGCCGAGGTCCGCGCCCTGGTCAGCAAGCTCTCCTGGCAGAAGCCGGTCGAGGACCAGCCCCTCGTCAAGCCCACCACCGTCACCCAGTACTACCTGCACGCGCGGCTGGACCAGCTGATCCCGGACACCACCTACTACTACGTCGTCGGCCACCAGGGCTACGACCCGGCCGGCCAGGGCGCCCGGCTCGGCGACGTGGCGAGCTTCCGCACCGCGCCCGCCCCCGGCCGCGGCGCCGGATTCACCTTCACCGCCTTCGGCGACCAGGGCATCGGGTACAACGCGGCGGCCACCGGAAACCTGATCGCCGGCCTCGACCCCGCCTTCCACCTCCACATGGGCGACCTCTCCTACGCCAACGCCGGCGGCAGCGGCAAGACCAGCGACGCGTACGACGCCCGCCTGTGGGACTCCTTCTTCGTACAGAACGAACCCGTCGCCGCGCGGACCCCGTGGATGCCGGCGATCGGCAACCACGAGATGGAGCCCTGGTACGGGACCGACGGCTACGGCGGCATGCGCGCCCGCTTCACCACGCCCGACAACGCCTGGAGCCAGTCCACCGGCATCTACTCCTGGCGCTACCAGAACGTCGGCCTGATCAGCCTCGACGGCAACGACGTCTGCTACAACACCCCCGCCAACCTCGACTACACCAAGGGCAAGCAGAAGAAGTGGCTGGAGAGCCGGCTCGCCGCGCTCCGCGCCGACACCGGCATCGACTTCATCGTCGTCTACCTGCACCAGTGCACGTACTCCACCTGCCACGACAACGGGGCCGAACTCGGCGCGCAGCAGGACTGGGCCCCGCTGTTCGACAAGTACCAGGTGGACCTGGTGCTCAGCGGCCACAACCACGTCTACGAGCGGACCGACCCCATCCGGGCCGGCAAGCCCACCCGCAAGGTCGCCTCCGGCGACACCGTCGACCCGGTCAAGGACGGCACCACCTACGTCGTCGCGGGCGGCGGTGGCGGCGGGCTCTACTCCTTCCCCGCCGCCGACACCTACCTCGGGCACGAGAGCGCCAACGACAAGCCCGTGCCGATGGTGGTCTCCGACCGGAGCGGCCACAACCAGACCGTCAAGGTCACCTGGTCCAGGGTCCGGTACACCGGCTACTGCCTGGTGGCGGTCGACGTGACCCCCGCCGTCGCGGGCAGGCCCGCCCGGATGGAGGTGCGCTCGCTCACCGAGGACGGCACCGCCGTGGACCGGGTCACCGTACAGCGCGGCTGACCCGGCGACCGGCACCCGGTCCCGTTTGAGTACCGCTACTCAGGCGGGCGGGGCCGGTGTGCCGGGACGATAGCGGTCCCACGACGCCGGAGGCCACGGAGGGCCCGCCATGCTCAGCCGGATCGCCGCCGCCCTGGTGCCCGTCCTCGGGCGCCTCTCCGTCACCTCCGAGACACCCGGCCCGGTCGCCCCGGGAAGCGTCGTCGCGGCCAACCACACCTCGGCCGCCGACCCCGGCGTGGTGCTGGCCGCGCTGCGCCGCCTGGGCACCGAGCCGGTGGTGATGGCGACCGCCGGACTGTGGCGGGTACCGGTGCTCGGCGGAGTGCTGCGCTCCGGCGGGCACATCCCCGTCCGCCGCGGCACGGCCCGGGCGGCCGAAGCCCTCGACGCGGCCGCGGCGGCACTCGCGGCCGGCCGGGTCGTCCTCATCTACGGCGAGGGCGGCCTGCCCAAGCACCGGGACTCCCGCGACGCCGAACCGGGCGCCTTCCGCACCGGCCTCGCCCGGCTCGCGGCGGCGACCGGCGCCCCCGTGGTGCCGCTCGGCCAGTGCGGCGCCCGCCGCCTCAGCTCGGGCGGCACCGCCAAACAGCTCGCCGGACTCGCCACCGCCCCCCTGCGCCGCCCCGCCCTGCACGTCCACCTCGGCGCCCCGCTCCACCTGCCCGGCGACATCCCCGAGGCCACCGCCGCCGCCCACCGGGCCGTCACCGCCGCCTGGCGCACGGCGCAGCAGCGGTGCGGCGGGCGGGGGAGGTCACGGATCACGTGATCCGTGACAACTCCCTTCCGGGCGAGGGTAGTCAGAGCACCCAGTAAATTTATTGGGTGCCCGGACCGTCCTCGCCCGGTCAGCTCCGGGGCGAGGCCTCCAGTCGGTCGGCGGACCACAGGACAGCGGTCAGCGCCACCAGCGCCGGGACGGCCAGGAGGCCGAAGCAGATCGCCCCGGCCTGGGGCGCGCCCATCCCGGCCCGGACGAGACGCCACCCGAGGCCCAGGTCGACCGCCGTCGCCAGGCTGCCGAGACCGCCGGCGGTCACCCGCAGGTGCAGCCGCCGGGACCGGGACGGGGTCGGTGCGGGTGTTTCCTGTGAGAGCATGGCAATGCCTTCCGGATCGGATAACGGATTTCGAACCCGATGAGGCATACGGGCGCCGTTCCGGCGAGGGAGCGGCGCCCATTTCATGCCCGTCTGCGGGTCCGGTGACGAGGATACCCACGCTCGGGCAGGGTGTGGACCGCCTCCTGATTCCGAAGCGACGGTCCTGTACCGGCCGTTGGAGTAGTGCAGATTGATATAAATTATTGCTGATCTCCGCAGGTCAGAGCCATGGTTTCGTCTACGGAGCACACATCTCCACCTGCGAATTCGTGAAATCGCCGCAGAAAGAAGCGCACCACATTTCGACGCCGTTCCAGCCCGCAAGTCCGAACTTTGTGGGACGGGCCGCTCTCGTGGGCACTTTTGGATGGCATGCCGACAATGCCTGCCGCCGTTGGGTGGTTGGCATCCGGTCGATCCGGAAAAAAATTCCACCGATCCTTCGACCCGGCCCCGCCCGCCGCGCCACCACCTCGCCGCAGCCCTGGAGGTCGCGCCGGACCAAGCCGCGACGTCCGAACTCCTCGACCAGTACGACCAGTACGACCAGTTCGCCTCCGGCCGACAGCAGGCCGGGCCGTTGCCATCCCTACACTGACGGGATCGGGCTCCAGGAGTCCAGCAGGTTCCGGAGGCGTTCGCGGTGGTCCGTGATCCACCCTTCCGGCAGGTCGATCGGAACCCGCACGGTGACCATCGAGCCCGACTCGTCCTCGACAACCACTTCGGGGCACCCGCGCTCACCGGTGAGCTGGATGAAGACGGACGGTCCGCTGTCCATCTCCATCCACTCGATGTCCTGGCCGGTATCGAGCCTGTCCAGGGCCAGGCCCCACTCCTCCAACTTCGAGGCCGACAGCACCAGGTCGATGCGCCCACTGACGAAGGGCGTCGCCACGGCGATCTCGGCGGCAAGCCCGCCGGACCATCGCGGGTGCCGCCCCAGGACCGTGATGCCGACGCCGCTGCCCTCATCGTCAGCGAGAACGACAAGATCCATCGGAGCCACCTCGGCCATGACTCTCCCTCCTTCAACCGGCACGAGAGGGAATCGTGGCTCACCCGTCACGCTCAAGGCCAGCGCATTCCGGCCGGAGTGACCTCGACCGGCTCGGGGAGCCGGGGCAGACCCGTCGGCCCGGGTGATCCCTTAGTCGTGCCGCGAACTACGCTGGCCGGCATGGACTGGCTCGATCGGGTGGCACGGCTGAGGCGCTGGACGAAGGGCGGCGAGCGTGCGCCGCACAAGCCGCTGCTGCTGCTCTACGCGCTCGGCGGGTACCAGCGGGACGCCGGCGGCGAACTGCGGTACAGCGCGGTCGAGGAGGAGCTGAAGCGGCTGCTCGTCGAGTACGGCCCGCCGCGTCCGACGACCCCCGCCTACCCGTTCCACCACCTGGTCAGCGACGGGGTGTGGGAGGTCCGCACCGACCAGGGGCCGGGGAGCCCCGGCAGCGGGGTCGGGGTCCTCCGGTCGAGCGGGGCCGCCGGCAGGCTCGCGCCCGCGCTGCGGGCCGCGCTCGGCGAGGAGCCGGCCCTGCTGGGCCGGATGGCCCGGGTGCTGCTGGACGCCCACTTCCCGACGTCCCTGCACGCCGACCTCTGCGAGGCGGTCGGCCTCGACCTGGAGCGGGCCGAGACCGGGGCCGTGGGCGGGCCCGAGGCCGCGGCCCGGCGTCAGCGCGACCGGCGGATGCGTGAACTGATACTCACCGCCTACGAGTTCCAGTGCGCCATCTGCGGCTACGACGGCGCCCTCGGGGCGAGCCCGGTCGGGCTGGAGGCCGCGCACGTGCGCTGGTGGTCGCACGACGGGCCGGACGAGGTCGACAACGGCCTGTGCCTGTGCTCACTGCACCACAAGCTCTTCGACAAGGGCGTGTTGGGCCTCGGTGAGGGCCATCGCATCCTGGTCTCCGACCGCTTCGTCGGCCGCAGCGAGGCCAGCCGCCGCCACGTCCTCGCACTCTCCGGCCGCCCGCTCATCGGCCCGCAACCAGGCCGCCCCCCGGTCGCCGACCGCCACCGGCAGTGGCACACGCGCCAGGTGTTCCACGGCGTCCCGCGCCAGCCCGCGGAGCAGGGGGCCTTGGTCTAGTCGTACTGACCGGGAAGGTTCGCCGGATCGGCGGTTCGAGCGGTTGGATGTCCGGAGACGTCCGATGCGACCGTTGGGGGTGTGGTGGCTGAGCCTGTCCGTGTGCGCAGGTCGACCGACCAGGAGGGAGCGCGTCAGGCCCTCACACCACGCGCGATTCGGTACAGCACGTTCGGACGCAATGGCCCTTCGGGCGCGGCGGGGTCGTCGAAATCGTCAGCCGGGTCGCGGGTCATGCCGATCCGGCGCATCACTGCTTGGGAACGGATGTTGGTGGCGGTCGTCACTGCAAGAATCTCGGGGAGTTCAAGCGTTTCGAAGCCGAAGGCAAGAGCAGCCAGGGCGGCCTCGGTGGCGTAACCCTGGCCCCAGGCCGAGCGAGCGAGCCTCCAACCGATCTCTACCCCCGTGAACGGCATGTCATCATCCACCTGGTCCAAGCCCGCGAAGCCGATGAACTCGCCCGTGGCCTGTACTTGAACTGCCCACCATCCGTAGCCTCGCCGGTCGAACTCGGCCTGGAACCGCGCCACGGAGGCATCGCTCCGTTCGCGGGTGAGCAGGTCGCCCAAGTGCTCCCGAACCTCAGGATCGGCATTCATAGCCGCCCACGGTTCAAGGTCGGAGTCTTGCCATCGACGGAGCACGAGGCGATCGGTACGCAGTTCAGCCATGCTGCCCAGCCAACGTGAGCGCCGCCCCCAAGGCAATCCATTTTCTCCGGGACCGCTACCGCCGCTCAGGAGGGGACTGCTCGGCCGGCTCCAGGACTGACGAAGCGACCACCGCCCCGGCGGGCATCCCGCTGATCGGATCCTCGGTCACCACAGACAACCAACGGCCGGTTCAGCGGGTCGGCATGCCTCCGTGCGGACTGTTGACCACCAGCGGCAGGGAACCCTCGGCAAGGTAGAAGTGCCCGGGAAAGTAGTCGATGTGGAGGTGGCCGCCGTCCTCGGCGGAAGCCATGCCGCGCAGGTTGTCCGCGAGTACCGCCCGGCCGGCGGAGTCACCGCTGATCACGAGGAACTGCCGCTCGGGGTCCAGATGGACAAGGACACCGGGGCCGGCGGTCCCCTTCACCTCGATCCCCGCCAGGGCGTCGGCGTCCGGCGAGGGGGTAGAGCCGAGAAGCCCCTTGCCCTCGGCCACCGCGCTCGCCAGACGGTTCAGTTCCTCCGCCGACGCCGTCAGATCCACTTCGCCGTACACGGGGTCGCTGACGAGTCTCACGCGGTCGGCACTCCTTCACGATCGGAATGCCTGATGCTACTGAATCTGAGCGGGTGAGGTCGGGGAGCGGTGAGTGTGCCGGTGCCCCGGACTGTTCCGCGGGCGGCTGCCACGCCAGGATGAGCGCATGACCGAGAGTGAAGCGGACCTGCCGGCACTGCTGCGCGAGCTCGACGATCCGGAGTGGCTGGAGTGGCCGCAGCGCTACGACCGTCGCGGGACCGCGGTTCGCTTCGGTGCTCTGGTGGCTCGACTCGAAGGCGACTTCGCTGCTCCCTGCCCGGCCGAGCAGGACGCCCAGGACTCCAGCGAGTACGGACGTGTCGTCGTTCCCGGGGACGCGACCGTCTGCGGAACCCGGATCGTCGTCTGCGTCAGCAAGTTCGGCTCACTGGCGCTGGTCTGCGCCGACAACCCGGGCGCCTTCAGTGGAACGGAGGAAGCCCGGGCCGAGGGCGAGCTGGACGACGCGGACCTCGCCAGGGTCAACCGGGCGCTGGTCGAACTCGGCTATGTCGTGGTTGCCGAGGAACTACTGGAGAGCGACTACGACGGGCCGAGCCGACTGCCCTCGTACATTCAGCGGCCCACCTGGTCGGACCGCTTCTTCGGCTACTTCTGACGACCGCGTCGAGGCTTCCTCGGTCGGAGCGTGTCTCTTGGCCGGCAGTCGGCTCGCTACCCTGCTGGGATGACGGACAGCGAGCTGATAGTCGACCTGCGCGGTCGGCGGATCGAGACACTGAACGACTTCTGGGACGCGGTGAGCGAGCCCTGCGGGC
This sequence comes from Kitasatospora sp. NPDC056800, assembly GCF_042789775.1. Classification (NCBI taxonomy): domain Bacteria; kingdom Bacillati; phylum Actinomycetota; class Actinomycetes; order Kitasatosporales; family Streptomycetaceae; genus Kitasatospora; species Kitasatospora sp. NPDC056800. The sequence goes on from NZ_JBHUAL010000149.1 coordinate 6,937, forward strand.
TGCCGGAGTGGTTCGGTCGGAACCTGAACGCGTGGTCGGACACGATCGAGACCCGGGGCATCTCCGAGGTGATCGACAGCCACGACATCCTGGTCGTGCACGTCGACCGGCGGGGTTTCTTCGAAGGGCACCGGAGGGAGGCCGACGTCCTGGCTGACATCTTCGACGGAGAGCAGAACCGGCTCGTCGTCCACTGACCAACCCGTCGAAGAGTCAGGCTCCTGTAGTGCTTTGACCCAGGCCAAGACCAGCACTGGCCTGACAAAGCACTACCGGTGCAGCACCGCGTTGATCCTGCGAGGGTCTTGATCGCCCCCGGCGGGGGTGGGGGCGCGATCGGCTGGGCGCGGTCCGGTTTCAGTCGTGGACGAGTACGGTCGTGTAGTCGGCCAGGGCGGTGTTGATCTCGGCTGGGTCGAACGCGGCGGGGTCGAACTGGTCGGCCGAGTCGAGGCCGAGCCATTCGAGTCGTTCCTCATGTTCTTCGTGGCCGGGGTCGGTGAGAACCTCGACGAGGTACTCGTATCCCCAGATCCCGCCGCAGTCCTCGGGCGGGCCGGCCCGTCGGCCGGTGAGGCAGTGAGGGTAGGAGACACCGGGTTCGGCGTCTCCTACGGCCTCGACGAGGATGTCGTGCTCCCAGTTGTCGCCGAAGTCGTAGATGTAGCGGAACCGCGTGCCGACGCCGGGGGCGATCTGGTCGAGGCGCATCGCCGTCGCGTCGCGGATCCCCAGGTCCCGATCGGTGACGCCGTACCGTTCCCGCCCGGTCTCGAAGGCCCACATGTGGTCGTCCTCCCAGCCGAACGAGGCCTGGACCAGGTCGTGCAGCCGCCGCAGATCCGTGCCCGACGGCACCTGCAGGCGACGCCAGATCGGGGGCTTGGAGTCGGACAGGGTGACCTTGATCGTGTGGACGGACGTTCCCGGGGCGGTCCGGGAACGGGTGGGCGGCTTCACGCGCCTGGTGTTCGACATGGCCGCCATCCTGCCAGCGGCACCGGTTTCCGTACGGGCGCCGACCGTCGGCTCACCCGCCCGCGTGACAATGCGCTGCACTGGCCGAAGCACGTCCGAGCGGTTGTCGTTCTCACAGCGCGAACGGCCGGTGGGCCAGCGCCAGTTCGACCACCTCGGCCGCTGTCGGCTCCGGCCCGTCGGCCGAGTAGATCAAGTCGCTGACATAGCCGCTCGGACAGCCGAGGCCCCTGTCCAGTGCCTCCAGCGTGCGGTCGACCTCGGCGTCGTCGTAGCAGTCCCCATCCATGATCTTCTGCACCATCGCAACAGCCGACTCGCGAGTCATCACTGCTTCAGCCACCCCCTCCAGGATGAGGAGAGAGTCTAGTGAGTCACGTGATCGACCGGATGGATTCCTGGCCGGGGAAGAGCCGCCCGAGGTGGTAGCGCAGGACGGTGGTGGCGGCCTCCGCCGTTCGCTGGCCGAGCAGGACGCTGAGGCCGAGGCCGGCGGAGACGGCGAGGAGGACGACGGCCTCCTGGTGGGGGTCCAGCTGCGGGGCGGCGGTTCCGGCCTGTTGGGCGGCGGTCAGCTGGGCGGCGAGGAAGGCCTCCATCTCGTTGGGTGCGGCGAGAAATTGGGGCCCGCCGAGGGCCGGATCGGTGACGGAGAGCACCGCGTACTCGGTGTGGATGAGGTGGAAGGCCCGGCTCTCCTCGTCGGTGGGGACGGCTTCGAGCAGGACGGCTTCGATGATGCCGCGCGGGTCGGTGGCGCCGCTCGCGCGGACGCGCCGCTGGACCCGTTCGCCCATGCGGGCCGTCAGCCGGGTCATGGCGGCGAGCAGCAACTGCTCCTTGGTGTCGAAGTAGTACTGCACGAGGCGCACCGAGACGCCTGCCTCGACCGCCACCGACCGCATGGTGACGGAGTGCAGCCCGCCGCTCGCCGCCGAGCGGAGCAGGGCGTCGATGATGTGGGCCCGCCGCTCCTCGTGATCCACCAGCTTCGGCATCGGGTTCCTTCCGGATCTTTTTGTGGTACAACCATACCATCAAACAGGGGAGGGATCATGACCAGGACCAGCGTCGGACACTTCGTCAGCGAGCCGGCTCGGGCGAAGTTCCTTGAGGCGTACGACCGGGCGATGGAACTCTGGCCGGGCCCGCGCCGGGAACTCGACGTCGAGACCGCGTACGGGAGCGTCCACGTCCACCGCTACGGCGCGACGACCGGCGACCCGATCGTGCTGCTGCACGGCCACGCCGGGCACCCGTCCAACTGGTACCCGCAGATCGCGGCGCTCGGCGAGCGGCACCCCGTCTACGCGATCGACACCCTGGACGACCCGGGCCGCAGCGTGCAACGCGCCGTCGCGGCCGGGTCGCAGGAGAACGCGGCCTGGCTGGGGGAGGTGCTGGCCGGCCTCGGGCTGGAGCGGGTCCACCTGGTCGGGGTGTCGTACGGCGGCTGGCTGGCGCTCAACCAGGCGATCCACGCGCCCGAGCGGCTGGCCTCGGTCGCACCGCTCGACCCGGGCGGGATCGAGAAGGTCCCCGCGCGGTTCTACGCCCACATGGTCGGCGGCCTGTTCGGCATGCTCGCCCCGCGCCCGCTGCGCCCGGCGGTCGGCCGGCTGCTGGCCAACCCGGCACTGAGCGCGCCGCGCGAGATGATCGCACCGCTGATGCTCGCCATGCGGAGCTACAAGCCGGGCAGCCGCCCGCCGGCCCGGCCGTTCACGGACGGGGAGTTGGCGTCGATCGAGCTGCCGGTGCTGGTGCTGGTGGGCAGGCGCAGCGCGCTGCTGAGGCCGCGCCAGGTGGTGGAGCGGGTCACCCGCCTGATCCCGGGCGTGCGGGCGGAGGTTGTCGAGAAGGCCGGACACGGACTCAATCTGGAGCAGCCCGAGCTGGTCAACGAGCGCCTGCTGGCCTTCGTCGAGCGCGGGTAGGGGGAGGTACGGGGGAGGTTCAGGCCGCAGCGGCGCGGCTCACGGTGGCGGCCTTCGGTGGGGAGAGCCAGATCAGCCGGGCGGTGATGCCCGGCCGTCCGGAGAAGTGGCGCACGGCCCGCTCGGGCGAGGGGAGGGTCATCCGCGTCCGCCCATTGATGCTGATCACGTGGCTCCGGCCGTCCGAGTCGGCGAGCCCCCAGGCCGCGACCCACCCGTCGGCGTTCTCGCCGCACACCTGGACGACGGCGAACAGCCGGGGTGCGGTGTCGAGCACGAGCCCGCACAGCTCCTGGTCGAAGGTCGGTTCGACCGGCGGGCGGAGCGTGGCCGGGCGGGAGTTTGGCGAGGGCGTAGTGCTCATGGAAGTCTCCTACATGTAGGGGAGTTGGACGCCGCACTGCTGTCACCGCCGGCAGCGGGCATCCATGACGCAGGGTCAAAAGTAGCCAGTCGGTAGTATGTAGTCCACCGCCTTTGAGGAATCTGTATCACTACCACTCCCATGGGTGACGGGCGCCGACGACGGCGGTCGAGAGCGAGGAGACAGCGGATGCCGCCCAGCAAGACTCCGCCGAGCATCCGGCAGCGGCGACTCGGCGCGGAGCTGCGCCGGTTGCGCGAGCAGGCGGGACTCTCGGTCACACGAGCCGGGGAACTGCACGGCACCCCGCAGTCCCGCATCAGCAACATCGAATCCGGCGGGTACCCGGTGAGCGCGGATCGCGTACGGACCCTGGCGCGTCTCTACGGCTGCGCGGACGACGCCCTGATCGAGGCGCTGACGCACATGACCGGCGGCCGCACGCGCGGCTGGTGGGAGGAGTACCGCGAGATCCTCCCGGCCGGCGCGCTCGACCTGGCGGAACTCGAACACCACACGCAGACGATGCGGATCGTCTCAGTGGTTCACATCCCTGGTCTTCTCCAGACCCCTGAGCATGCTCGTGCCCTGTTCCGGGACGTAGTCCCGCCGTTGTCCCCGCCCGAAGTGGAGCACCTGGTATCCCACCGCATCAAGCGACAGGCGGTGCTCTTCGGTGACCGTCCGATGCCGCTGTCGGCCGTCGTCCATGAGACGGCCTTGCGGATGGGTTTCGGGGGCCGCAAGGTTGCCCGTGATCAGCTCGAATATCTGTTGACCATGAGTGAGCACCCGCACATCGATCTTCGTGTCATCCCGTTCGGCACCGGTAGCTACCCCAGTTCCGGTGCCGGGATCGTGTACTTCGCAGCAGAGGTCGCGCGGTTGGACAGTGTCCAGGTCGATGGGGACCGATTCGAGTTCATTGACACCGAGCCGCAGCTGATCAAGTATCGAGCCGTATTGGATCGGCTGGAGGCGAGTGCGCTCAAGCCCGACGCGTCCCGCGACCTGATCCGCCGTACCGCCCAGAGCATGTGAGACGGGAAGAACCATGGCCGTTCAGAGCTGGCAGAAGTCCTCGTTCAGCGGCGACACCGCCAACTGCATCTACGTCTCAGCAGTTGCCGACGCCACTGTCCGGATTCGTGAGAGCGATGACCCCGACACCGTCCTCGCCACTTCGCCGGGCGCGCTCGGCGCGCTCCTGTGCGGCGTCAAGGCCGGGGAGTTCGACCACCTGACGACGTGACCTGCGCGGAGTGCACCCTTCCGGCCCGTGCCCCAGGTGTCCCGGGGCACGGGCCGGCGTCATTCCCCTTGCGTGCGTGAGAAGTCGGCCAGGTCGACTTCTCACGCACACCAACGGGCGGGGCCGGCCGTCCGGGCCTCGTCGTAGCGCCGCAGGACCAGGCGGGCGAGGGTCGGGTGGGGGCGGTTGGGACCGGCTGGGGAGGGCAGCGGACGGGGCGCTGGGCTGTTGGTATGACGTTCGGACGGTTGGGCGCGCGGGTGGATCTCCGGCCGGTTAACGTCGGCCGCAATGCGTTCGTACGCCCATACGTCCTCAGACCGGAGGTTTCAGTGCAGCGGTGGATCATCCTGACGGTACTCACCTCGGCCCTCACCGGCCTCACCGGCGCCGCGGGGGCCGCCGTACCGGCCCGTGCCGACGAGCCGGTCCCCACCACCGTCACCCTCGGCGACGCCGTCATCGACCCCAAGCTCCCCGGCCGGGTCCGGGTACAGGTCGAGTACCTCTGCTCGATCGCGGACGAGGCCCGTTCGCTCACCGTCTCCGTCGAACAGAGAGACCCGGAGGACAACACCGCCGTCGCCTTCGGCTCCAGCCGGACCGCGGAGGCGGACGTGATCTGCGACGGCACGCCGCAGACACGGAAGGTCCTCGTCCAGTCCAAGACCACCAACTGGATCCCGGATGTCGACGCCATCCTCACCACCACCGTCTCCAACATCGGCGCCACCCCGTCGGCCGCCGCCGACTCCAAGCGGGCCAGGCTGCTCGCCACCCCCAACTGATGCGGACCCTCCTCCGGGCCTCGACCCTCCTGCTCGCCGCGGGCCCCGTACTGACCGGCTGCGTCAGCTCGTTCATGGTGCCGGGCCCGGAGGAGACCAGCAGTACCGTCGCGCCGTCGTCGCCATCCACGGCCCCGCCGTCGCCCAGCCCCTTCACGGGGACGGTGACGATCCGCGACTTCTCCTTCGAGCCGGCCGACTTCACCCTCCGCCCGGGCACGGCGGTCACCGTGACCAACACCGGCACCACCGCCCACACCCTCACCGCCCAGGACGGCACCTTCGACACCGGCCCGATCGCCCCGGGCGGCAGCGCGACACTCACCGCTCCCACCCAGCCGGGCGGGTACTCGTACCTCTGTACGTTCCACCACTTCATGCGCGGGATTCTGACCGTGGCGTGAGGGGCTATTGCCCTACGCTCGTCCCCTGCACATGGGGACGGGGAGGGTACGAGGGATGGTCGACAGCACGTCGAACACGATGAGCGGCACGACGAACGGCCCGGTCGTGCAGGCCGGGCACATCGGGGCTGTCTACGTGGGCGGGAGCCAGCCCTCGGCCGTACCGGAAGGGGCCGACGCGTGGGTACGGGCCGCTGCCGAGTCGCGGGTCTGGAGGCACGTCCGGGAGGACCGGGACGTCGAGCCGTACCGGTGCGTCGTCCTGAAGGCCGTCGGTGAACTGGCCCGACTGCGGGACGAGACGGTGCTCGCCGAAGACCCGTGGCAGGACCCCGGGATCGCGGTGCGCTTCGCTTCACGGGTCGACTGGCTGCTCGGCGACGATCGGCTCGACCTGTACCCGGCCGAGGCCGCGCTATTGGTTGTGCTGCCGCTCCTCTACCGGGTCCGTGCGCTGCGTCTGGCTGCGGCGAGGTCCGCTATCAATCCGACCGATCTCGCGCCCTCGCCCGAACCCGACGTCGACCGGGCCGCGTACGAGCAGTTCATCGAGTCATACGACCTGCTCGTGGGCCGCACCCGAACCCGACCCGCCTCTGCCGCCACGCTCGGTTGGTGGCTCTTCCATCGCTGGCTCGACCAGCACGAAGACCTCGCCGACCCCGAGGGCGTCCAGGAGATCATCGACCAGTTGCCGATGCTCGCCGACCTCGGCGAGACCTTCGCCCTCAAGCGCGTCTGCGCCCTGCTGCACGGTCTCCGTCGGGGCCCTGACGTCGGCAACCGCGACTACCTGGCAAGCCTCAGCGCCGACGACCACCTGCGAGCCCCCGGCGAACAGCACGTCCGGGAGCCCAGGTTGGCCCTGCTGCTCGCGCTGGCGTACGGGACCGCCATCGAGATGACCGCCCTGCCCGAGATCGTGGCCGAACACCTCGGCATCCCGTACGAGGTCGACCTCACCGACCTGCGCCGAACGTTGGACGAGGCCGCGTGGGGCGGCTCCTACGACCTGCCGGTACTGCGCGCCGAGTGCCACCACGAGGCGGTAGTCGAAGGACTGCGCGAGTACACCGCCCGGGCCGACGAACTCCTCCACGCCGTCCGCCGGGTCCTCACCACACACCCACTTCCCACTCGTCTCGCCTCGGACGAAACCGCCCCCGCCGCCGGCGCCTTCACCGGCTGGGCCCGCTTCCGCATGGATGAACGGAGGGTGCGCAGCCTACTGATGGGCGTAGAGCTCTACCGCGACCGAGATCTGGCCGTCCGTGAGCTCTACCAGAACGCCCTCGATGCCTGCCGCTACCGCCGCGCCCGCACGGAGTACCTGGACCGCACCAACCCCATCGCGACCTTCACCTACGACGGTCGTATCGAGTTCCGCCAGGGCGTGGACGAGAACGGCCGCGCCTACCTGGAGTGCCAGGACAACGGCGTCGGCATGGGGGAGGAGGAGCTGAGGGGCGTCTTCTCCAACGCCGGCGCCCGCTTCGCGGAGCAGCTGGACTTCAAGCTCGAACGCGCCGAGTGGCGCAAGGTCGACCCGCCCGTCGAGCTGTATCCGAACAGCCGATTCGGCATCGGCGTCCTGAGCTACTTCATGCTCGCCGACGAGATCCAGGTCACCACCTGCCGCCTGGACGCCTCGGGTCAGTTGGGTCCGCAACTGGATGTGTCCATTTACGGCCCGAGCCACCTCTTCCGCATCGCCAAACGGTCGGAGCAGGGCCGTGATCCGGGCACCATCGTACGGCTGTACCTGCGGGATGACATTGAGATGGCCGAGTCGTGGTCGTGTGTGGATGTCCTCGAACGTCTCCTAGCCGTCGCGGAGTTCTCGGTTTCGGCGCTGCACGGGGACCGGGAAGTCGCTTGGGAGCCGGGGCTTCTGAAAACGCGGAAGGCGCCTCAGGGCGAGTCCTTCGGCTTCAGCGCCTGGGGCCGGATGATGTCCTGGTCGGGTGCCCCGGAGGGCGCGCAGGTGACGTGGTGCGAGCACGGCGGGGCCCTGCTGGTGGACGGGCTGGTGGTCGAGCCGGAGGTCGTTCGCGGGGTCGTCTCGCCGCGCGGATTGTCCGGCGCTGTTGTGAACCTCACTGGAAAGCTGTCATCGAAGAAGTTGTCCGTTGATCGCCGGCGCGTCATCAGTGACCTATCGGAGACGGTCCGGGAACTGTTGGTGGCAGCAGTGGGTGAGTTCGTGAGCGGATCGGCTGTGCTGAGCATGGAGTGGATCCATCAGGTGACGGAGGGGAACTGCCACCTTGCCGATCTGGTGGCCGCCGAGGCCATCCGGCAGGGCCATGGGTTTGAGTTCCTCGGGATCGAGTACGAAACCCGTCGTACGGGTTGCTTCCTGGCGGATGCCGGAATTCTGAAGTGGTTCGAAAATCTGGATGACTTCGCCAGCGGGACGATTCTGGGCAACGTGCCTGATCACGTTCTGCTCTGGAGAATGTTGGCTCACGGGCTGGACGATTCGGTCCCGGAACTGGCGAGCCTCTGCCCAGAGTTGCCCGCAGCCCAGGCAGTGCGTCCGGCGATGCCGTCCGATATCGCCGTGTTGGCACCAAGGCACCAGAACTTCGGACAAAGGATGTGGGCCCCCTCGTACCTGAATGAGAGGTCGATCTCGGAAATTGCGCGGAATCTCGGTGTCACTCCTGAGAGCGCTCACGCCAGGGCTTTTGAGTTAGGTATTCTTCGTCGTCGCGGTTTGAGTCTCCGGCAGGTCTCCGACTATCCGTCCGTGGCCGTCAGTGAGTTGTTGGCCATGGCGGATCGAAACGGGATTTCGGTAAAGGAGGCGGCGGATGTGTTGTTCGGCTCGGGCTGGGAGCTTGATCCCGAGATCGTGGATCTCGCTGTAGCCGTCGACACCGACCCCGTCTTCCTCTGGAAGCGGTCGGGGAAAGGCGCCCGCTGGGACGGGCCCAAGCCGGGAGGCGCGGTGCCGCCAGGGCATCTGGTCAAAGCCGGCCGGGTGTTGGGGATTCCGATTGACCAGGTCTGTGTGGCGATGGCGAACTACGGCCTTGAGGCGGACACGACTGGTCTGCCGCCAATTCCCTCCGACGAGACTGTGGCACTGTTGAGTTGGGAACTTGAGGACACTGGTCCTTGGCTGGAACGATCGGAAATGGTGCCGCCGGATCATCTCCTGCGCGCGGTGCGGGATCTGGGAATCACGGTGGAGCGGGCCGCGGAGGTTCTTGAGGCAGCCGGGTTCACCGTGTCACGCGTCCCGGAGGATGCCTGTGTCGCGGATCTCGAGTTGTTCCAGGATGGGGGTCCGCATTGGCATGATGCGGCCGACCTAACCTTTGAGCGGCTCTTCGCCTTGGTGGCGTCGAGGAATTCCTCACTGTGGGAGGTCATTGAGCGGTGTCGGGCCTACGGTCTGGACGTTCCGATCGCCTTGCCGGAGAGTCTCACCCGATTGGACGAGGAACTCTTCGCGCGCGACAGCGTCATGGACTGGAGTGACCTGCGGGTGGGTGATCCTGTGCCGTTCGCTCGCTTGATCATGGCCGCCCGCAGGCTTCAGCGTCATCCCGGAGAGCTGGCTCGCCATCTGAGGTCTCGCGGGATCGTTCCCTCCAGCGACGACCTGCCGGCGGGGGTTACGTCGGACCAGGCGTTCGACCTCCTCGACCGATCGCGATCGTGGTCGATCGGAACGCCGTGGATCGAGGAAGTCACCCTGGCCGGTCTGTTGAAGCACTCGCTGAAGACAGGACAGCGGATGGCACAGATCACCGAGTGGTACCACCAGTGGGGTATCAAGGCCCTCGGCGCGGCCGAACTGATCCGTGCAGCCCTCGCCCGGGTGCCCATGGCCGACCCCTCCTGAGCACCGAATCCACCCGTGAACAGGGCTGCTGCAACGTGCCTCCTTGTTCTACAGTTCTGTAGAACATTACGCACGGCGATCGGGGACGAGCATGGACAGGCCGCTTCGGCTGCCGCAGCAGGATCGGGCGGACTTCGAGACGGAGCTCGGGCGGGCGCTCTCGGCGCCGGAGGTGCGGGCGGCGTTGCGGGCGAGTGGGGAGGAGGCCCGGGGGGTGGAGCGGTTGCGGCGGACGGCGCGGGAGAACGCGGAGTTCGTGCTGGCCGCGGCGGCGCCGGAGTACGAGCGGTACGCGGCGTTGCGGGCGGATGCCGATGCGGTGGCGCGGCTGCCGGTGGACGTGCCGGCCAGGGAGCGGGCGTCGGGGTGGTGGGGGGTGCTGGGGGTGGTGGTGCCGATCATCGCGGTGGGGGCGGCGGTGGTCTTCCTGCTGCTGGGTTCCGTGCTGGGGCTGGTCGAGGACATGGAGGTGCTGGCGCACGCGCTGGTGGACGCCGGGTGGGTGTCGGCCGGGGCGGGTGCGGTGAGTCTGCTGGTGGGCGGGCTGGGGTTGCTGGGGGCGGCCCGGTCTAGGGGGCCGGAGGCCGGGGAGGCGGCGGACGGGCCGGGGGAGCTGGTGCTGGCGCGGGATGCCTGGCGGTCGGCGCTGGCGGAGCGCGGGCTGGTGCCGTACCTGGTGGCGCAGGCGAGTGCGGCGCCTGGTCAGCGGCGCTGATCGAGTCTCGCCGTGCGGGCGGCGTCGACGAGGAGCTGGGCGGCGTCCGGGGGGATGGCCAGGCGGCGGGCGATCCAGGGGGCGGGGCGGCCGGCCCGGGCGAGCATCCAGGCGGAGTACAGGTGGCCGAGCTGGGGGGCGTTCTCGGCGAGCAGTATGGGGCGGACGGCCTCCATCGGGAAGCCTTCGAGGGCGCGGGCGCTGTACTCGCGGCCGTTGGGGCCGGGTGGGGGTAGCGGGAGTGGGCGGCGGAGGTCGATCCAGCGGCTGAGCAGGACCGCGCCGACCACCAGGAGGCCGGTGCCGGAGGCGCCGATCAGGATGCCGCCGATGACGGGGCGGTCCTCCTCCTCGGCCATGCCGAGGGCGATCTCCTCCAGGACGAGCAGGCCGAGCACGGTGAGCAGCACCGCGGCTTCGGCGGGGCGCGGGTGGGTCCGGGACGTCGTCATGCGGAACCTCTTCCTCGGCGGGGCGGCCGGGGGTTTCGGGCGGGCGCGGCGATTCACCTTCCGTACAACGGGCGGTGGGCGGCCCGGGGCACGCGTCACGGTTCAGGCGGTGAAATCGCGGATGAGAATTGACGGACCGTCAAGAAGGCGATGTGGACGGCTTGTTGGCCGATCGGGAAGGGCCGGCCGGGTGGGCCGTCTGGCGGAGGCTGCGACCGCACCTCCTTCCGGTCGGGCGCACCAGGGCGGTGCGTGCGTCGACGGGGCGAGGGGCCCGACCAGGGGCGGGCTTCGGGTCAGCATAGCCTGGGCATGCCAACTTCGACAGGCTTGTCGAAGTTGCGGAACCCGGGCTCGCGGTGGCGTGCCCGGAGGTGTCCGACCGGCTACTTTGAGTACGGAGCTCCGCTTCCACGGCCGGCCTTCGCGGCAGGGTTCCACAGCGCCGGGTTCCGCGGCCGGGTTCCGCGGCCGGGATTCACGGCGGTAGGGGAGGTCGGGGCCGATGGGGCTCACCAACCACAAGCTGCTGGCGCTGACGGCGCTGCTCGCGGTGTTCACGGTGCTCGGCACGCTGTGGGTCTGGCCCCGGCTGGCCGTCCGGAGCTGGCCCGCGATGTTCCTGCGGCTCGGCACCATCGCCGTCACCCAGCTGGCCCTGCTGGTCACGCTGGGGCTCGCCGTCAACGACTACTTCGTGTTCTACAGCAGCTGGTCCGACCTGCTGGGGCGCGAGCACGGCGCGGGGGTGATCCGGGGGACGGGCGGTGGTACGGGGGGCGGTGGTACGGCGGCGGGCAGCGGCACCGGTGCGGGCGCGGCCGGCGTGCAGGTGCTCGGTCCGGCGGAGATCACCGGCGCGGGGGCGGTCGGCCGCGATCCGGCCCGGATCGGGCGGCTCGACCGGGTGCGGCTGCCCGGGGCGACCACCGGGCTGAGCTCCGACGGCTACGTCTACCTGCCGCCGCAGTACTTCCAACCCGGCGGCGAGGCGCGGCACTTCCCGGCCGTGCTGGTGCTGACCGGCTTCCCCGGCGACGCCGCCAACCTGGTCACCAAGCTGCGCTACCCGGCGGCCGAACTCGACCTGCTGCGCAAGGGGTCGATGCAGCCGACCGTCCTGGTGCTGATGCGGCCCTCGCCGACCATGCCCCGGGACAGCGAGTGCGAGGACATCCCGAACGGGCCGCAGGCGCAGCGCTACTTCACCACCGACGTGCCCGCCGACCTGCGGGCCTCCTACCGGGTGCTGGACGGCACCGGCAGCCTGGGGATCGTCGGCGACTCGACCGGCGGCTACTGCGCGGTCAAGCTGGGCATGGAGCACCCGCGGACCTTCCCGGCGGCCGTCTCGCTCTCCGGCTACTTCAAGGCGGCGGAGGACGTCACGACGGGCGACCTCTTCGCGGGCGACCCGCAGCGCCGCGCCGAGGCCGACCTCGACTGGCGCCTGGCCCACCTGCCGATGCCGCCCCTGGCGGTGCTGCTCGCGGACAGCAAGGAGGACGGCAGCACCTACGCCGACTCCAGCGCCTTCGCGGCGGCGGCCCGTCCGCCGCTGGTGGTCGACCAGGAGACGGTCGACACCGGCGGCCACAACTTCACCACCTGGGGCCGGCTCATCCCGCCCGCCCTCGGCTGGCTGAGCGCCCACCTGCGCGTCCCGGAGTAGCACAAGTGGGCCTCAGCAGAAGGCCGGTGACGATCTGTCAGCGGGCCAGCAGGGGGAGTGGCGCGCCGGTGCGGGCCGGGAGTTCGAGGCGGGTGAGGAGGGCCGAGGGCGAGACCTCGACCACCCGGCAGCCGGCCCGGTGGCGGCAGTGGCGGGCGACCGAGCCGTGCCGCAGGCGGTCCAGGCGGCGGCGGGTGGCGGCGCCGAGGACGAGCAGGTCCGCCGGGCCGGTGACGGCGCCGACCAGGGCGGGGCCGGGCTCGGCGTTGACCACCAGCGGGTGGATGACCAGGTCGGACGGGTAGCCGCCGTAGGCCTGGTCGAAGGCGACGTCGAGGCGTCGCCGGGCGGCGTGTTCCAGTTCGGAGAGCGGCCGTAGGCCGTCCCGTTCGTTGGCGGCCCAGGCGGCCACGGGCACCAGCACCGCCTGGTGCCGGGCCGCCTCGCCGACGGCGTGGTAGAGGGCGGCCAGACTGCTCAGTGATCCGCTCAGGCCGACGATCACTCGGGTGGTCCCGGTCATGGCCGTTCGCCTCCGTCTCTCCGGCGGCTCTCTCCATCGGGCTCCGCCGGTTCGGAACTCCTTGCTTCGGATGTCTCCAGTGAACCCCGGAACGGAGCCGTCCGTACCGCCGCTGACACCACCATGACGCGGGTCGCCCACATTTTGACAGCGCTCTGACGGGCCGGTCGGGATCCCCCGGCCGATCGCTCAGCCCAGCCCCGGGACGAACTGGACGATCAGGTCGATCGCCTTGATGCCGAGGAACGGCAGCACCAGCCCGCCCAGTCCGTACACCCGCAGGTTGCGCCGGAGCAGGTCGGTCGCGGAGGCCGGCTGGTAGCGCACGCCGCGCAGGGCGAGCGGGATCAGGGCGACGATGATCAGCGCGTTGAAGATGATCGCGGAGGCGATCGCCGAGGTGGGGCTGTGCAGCTCCATGATGTTGAGGTGGTGCAGCCCGGGGTAGGCGTTCGCGAACATCGCGGGGATGATCGCGAAGAACTTGGCCACGTCGTTGGTGATCGAGAAGGTGGTCAACGCGCCCCGGGTGATGAGGAGTTGCTTGCCAACCCGGACGATCTCGATCAGCTTCGCCGGGTTGGAGTCGAGGTCGACCATGTTGCCGGCCTCCTTGGCGGCCGGGGTGCCGGAGTTCATCGCGACGCCGACGTCCGCCTGGGCGAGGGCGGGGGCGTCGTTGGTGCCGTCGCCGGTCATCGCGACCATGTTCCCGGCGGCCTGTTCGCGTCGCAGGTGGGCCAGCTTGTCCTCCGGGGTGGCCTCGGCGAGGAAGTCGTCCACCCCGGCCTCGGCGGCGATGGCGCGCGCGGTCAGCGGGTTGTCCCCGGTGACCATGACGGTACGGATGCCCATCCGCCGCAGCTCGGCGAAGCGTTCGGCGATGCCCTCCTTCACCACGTCCTTGAGCTCGACCACGCCCAACGCCCGTGCGCCGTGCCGGTCGTGGACGGCGACCAGCAGCGGGGTGCCGCCGGCCCCGGCGATCCGGTCCACCAGGGGTTCGGCCTCCGCCGGCAGCCGCCCGCCGGAGTCCGCGACCCAGCGGGCGACGGCGTTCGCCGCGCCCTTGCGGACCAGGCAGGTGGTGCCGTCCGGCCAGGTGAGGTCGACGCCGCTCATCCGGCTGTGGGCGGTGAACGGTACGGGCTGCTGCTCGCCGAGTTCGCCGGGGGAGCGCGGCGGCACCCAGTACTGACGGTTCGTCAGTTCGACCAGTGACCGCCCCTCCGGTGTCCCGTCCGCGACGGAGGCCAACTGGGCTGCCTCGGCGAGCTGTTCGGTGGTCGCCCCGGGCAGCGGGTGCAGGGCGACGGCCCGTCGGTTGCCGTGGGTGATGGTGCCGGTCTTGTCGAGCAGCAGCACGTCCACGTCCCCGGCGGCCTCCACCGCCCGGCCGGAGAGGGCGACCACGTTGCGCTGCACCAGCCGGTCCATCCCGGCGATGCCGATCGCGGAGAGCAGGGCGCCGATCGTGGTCGGGATCAGCGCGACCATCAACGCGACCAGCACGATGGTGGTCTGGGGCGCGTGCGCGTAGACGGCCATCGGCTGGAGCGAGACCACCGAGAGCAGGAAGACGATGGTCAGCGAGGCCAGCAGGATGTTGAGCGCGATCTCGTTCGGCGTCTTCTGTCGGTCGGCGCCCTCGACCAGGGCGATCATCCGGTCCACGAAGCTCTGCCCGGGGCGGGAGGTGACCCGGACGACCAGGTGGTCGGAGAGCACCCTGGTGCCGCCGGTGACGCCGGTGCGGTCGCCGCCGGACTCGCGGATGACGGGAGCCGACTCCCCGGTGATCGCCGACTCGTCGACCGTGGCGACGCCCTCGACCACCTCGCCGTCCCGCGGGACCACCTCGCCGGCCGGAACGAGCACGATGTCGTGCACCATCAACTGCTCGGCGGGGATGACCTCGTGGCGGTGATCGCGGGTGCCGACCCGCCAGTGCAGCAGCCGCCGGGCGGTGGTGGCGGACTGGGCGCGGCGCAGGGACTCGGCCTGCGCCTTGCCGCGGCTCTCCGCGACGGCCTCGGCGAGGTTGGCGAACAGCACGGTCAGCCAGAGCCAGAAGGAGATCACCCAGGCGAAGACGCCCGGGTGGAGGACGGCGCTGATCGTGGTGAGCGCGGAGCCCGTCTCCACCACCAGCATCACCGGGTTGCGCATCATGGTGCGCGGATGGAGCTTGCGGACGGCGGCGGGCAGCGCCTCGGCCAGCTGGCGGCGGGTGATCAGCCGGCGGCGGCCGCCCGGCGAGGTGGGCCGGTGGCTCGGCGGCGGCTCGGGCGCGGGGGCCGCGGTGCGCTCCGGGCGGCGGAACCAGTTCTGCTGGTCGGGGGTGTTGTCCGGGGTGGTGAGGGCCGAACGGCGCATCGTCTCGGGGGACCTTCCGGGCCGCCCCGGTTCGTCGGGGCGGTGGGTTCGGGTGGGGCTGCGGGGACGGCGGACAGCCCACCACCGGAGAACCGGGGGACATGCCGCTCTTGACACAGGATTGGCGGCGAAACCCCCGTCCTTGACGGAGCTCTGACACCGCCGCCGGCCGGCCGCCGGACCGCTGTCAGGAAGGCGTCAAGGACGGGCCCCGGGCCGTACGCCCTGCGTCAAGGGCGGGTGCGGTCGGTGTGCGGAGGGTCTCCACTGGAGGGGTGCGGCCGCCCGGGCCGTCGTCTGGAGGGACCCCGCCATGACCACTGTCACCGCCGTCATCGACGTCGACGAGCCGCTGGAGCGGACGGTCCGCCTCGTGCCCGCCGCCTGGCGCCGGGACCGCCCCGAGCCGCCGGAACCGTCCCCGGCCGCCGACCGGGACCGCACCCGCCCGGCGAACTGCCGCTTCGCGATGCACTACGAGGACTGACACCCGTCAGGGCGTCCCGCCGCCCACGCGCCCACCCAGAGGAGCAGCCGCCATGACCCAGCTCATCGCCCCGCCCGTCCCCACCACCCCTGGCACCACCTCCGCCGACGTGCTCGGCGGCCCCTGGCCGGCCTCGGCGCGGCCCGGCCGGGGAGCCGATCTGCTGATCGGCGGGGTCGGGCTGGCCGAGGCCGCCGAGCGGTTCGGCACCCCGCTGTACGTGCTGGACGAGGCCGAGGCCCGGGGACGGGCCCGGGCGTACCGGCGGGCGCTGCCGCACGCCGAGGTGCTGTACGCGGCCAAGGCCTTCCTCTGCAGCGCGATGGCCGACTGGGTGGAACAGGAGGGGCTGGGCCTGGACGTCTGCTCGTCGGGCGAGCTGTGGCTGGCGGTCTCGGCCGGCTTCCCGGCGCAGCGGATCCTCCTGCACGGCAACGCCAAGTCCCCGGAGGAACTGCGGCTGGCACGGCGGCTGCGGGTCGGGCGGATCGTCATCGACGGCCCGGCGGAGATCGCGCGGCTGGCCGCCCTGGTGGCCGCCGACACGCCGCAGAAGGTGCTGGTCCGGATCGTCCCGGGGATCGCCGCCGGACACCACGCGGCGGTGCGGACCGGGATCGGCGGGCAGAAGTTCGGCTTCCCCGTCGAGGGCGGCGACGCGGCCGACGCGATCGCCCGGGTGCTCGACCAGCCGGGGCTCGAACTGGCGGGCCTGCACTGCCACCTGGGCTCGCAGATCACCTCGGTCGAGCCGTACCTGGAGGCGGTGGACGCGGTGGTGCGGCTGCTCGCCGAGACCCGGGACCGGCACGGCGTCGAACTGCCCGAACTGGACCTCGGCGGCGGCCACGGCATCAGGTACCTGCCCGGGGACGAGGAGTTGGACCTCGCCGAGTTCGCCGTCCGGGTCACCGACCGGCTGGCGGTGCGCTGCGCCGAGGCCGACCTGGACGTGCCCCGGCTGATCGTCGAACCCGGCCGCGCGATCGCCGGACCGGCCGCCGTGGCGGTCTACCGGGTGCTGTCCGTCAAGCACACGGCGGACGGCCGCTGCTTCGTCGCGGTGGACGGCGGCATGAGCGACAACCCGCGCCCGGCCCTGTACGGATCGCCGTACACGGTGCGGCTGGTCGGCCGCCGCTCGGAGGCGGGGGAGACACGGGTCGACGTGGTCGGCCGCCACTGCGAGGCCGGGGACGTGCTCGTCCGG
This sequence comes from Kitasatospora sp. NPDC056800, assembly GCF_042789775.1. Taxonomy (NCBI): domain Bacteria; kingdom Bacillati; phylum Actinomycetota; class Actinomycetes; order Kitasatosporales; family Streptomycetaceae; genus Kitasatospora; species Kitasatospora sp. NPDC056800. Next base: position 23,951 of record NZ_JBHUAL010000149.1, read on the forward strand.
GACGCCGCACTGCCCGCCGACCTGCGCCCCGGCGACCTGCTGGCGATGCCGGCGGCCGGCGCCTACCAGCTGTCCATGGCGTCCGGCTACAACCTGGTCGGCCGCCCGGCCGTGGTCGCGGTGAAGGACGGCCGGGCCCGCCTGCTGATCCGGCGCGAGACGGTCGAGGACTTCCGCCTGCGCGAGGTCGGCCGCTGACGGCGGACGGCGGCCGCGTGGGAAGTCGGCCCGGCCGAC
>NZ_JBHUAL010000150.1:0-24182 GCF_042789775.1 Kitasatospora sp. NPDC056800
GGGACCACGGAGGTCCGGGGCCGCCCCGGGAGAACGGCGCGCAGCCCGCGCCGCAGGGCGCCGGCGACGGCTCAGACGTTGACGCCGAAGTCCTGCGCGATGCCGCGCAGGCCGGAGGCGTAGCCCTGGCCGATGGCGCGGAACTTCCACTCGCTGCCGTTGCGGTACAGCTCGCCGAAGACCATCGCGGTCTCGGTGGAGGCGTCCTCGGAGAGGTCGTAGCGGGCCAGCTCCGAGTTGTCGGCCTGGTTCACCACGCGGATGAACGCGTTGCGCACCTGGCCGAAGTTCTGGCTGCGGGTCTCGGCGTCGTAGATCGACACCGGGAAGACGATCTTCTCCACGTCCGCCGGGACGCCGGCCAGGTTGACCTTGATCGCCTCGTCGTCGCCCTCGCCCTCGCCGGTCAGGTTGTCACCGGTGTGCTCGACCGAGCCGTCCGGGCTCTTCAGGTTGTTGAAGAACACGAAGTTGCCGTCCGAGGCGACCTTGCCCTGGGCGTTGCACAGCAGGGCGCTGGCGTCCAGGTCGAAGTCCGCACCGGTGGTGGTCCGGACGTCCCAGCCCAGGCCGACGACCACGGCCGTGAGGCCGGGTGCCTCCTTGGTGAGCGAGACGTTGCCGCCCTTGCTGAGGCTGACTCCCACTAGTCCTCCAAGAATCGGGAGGCACGTCCAGTGGTGCCCCCGGTGGTGCGGTCCGGGGCGGCGGGGGGCCGATCGGCCCCCGCGTCCCACCCCGCCAACGGCCCGAGCGTAGTACGGGGTTCCCGCCCGCACCCCTGATCAGGCCGGACACGGCCCCACGGCACCCGGCCGGCGGGCGCCGAAGGGGCCCGGCGGGCGCGCCCGGGACGCGTCCGGGGCCCCCGGCGGGGGCCTCAGAGCGCCGCGAGCACCTTCAGGTACTCCTGCTCGTCCCGGGCGTCCGGGAGGCCGTTGACGACGCTCCAGCGCACCGCGCCGGCGGTGTCGACCACGAAGGTGCCGCGCAGCGGGCAGCCCCGCTCCTCGTCGAGGACGCCGTACGCGCGGGCGACCTCGCCGTGCGGCCAGAAGTCGGCCAGCAGCGGGAACTCCAGGCCCTCCCGGTCGGCGAAGACCCGCTGGGAGAACTGGGAGTCGCAGGAGAGCCCGAGCACCTGCACGGTGTCGTTCTGCAGGCCCGCCAGCTCCCGCTGGATCGCGCCCAGCTCGCCGGTGCAGACGCCGGTGAAGGCGAACGGGTAGAAGACCAGGACGACGTTCTTCCGGCCGCGGAAGTCGGAGAGCCGGACGGACTCGCCGTGCTGGTTGCGGAGCTCGAAGTCCGGAGCCTGGGTGCCGACCTCGATGGCCATGAACGGGACCTTTCTGACGCGAGCGCGCCGCGCGGCGGGCGCGGCAGGCCACATCCTCGCATTCGTTTACGGCCGTTCCGCCGAACGGATGAGGCGGGCGGCCGCGGCCCGCCGCGTTCGCCGTCCGCGAACGGGCCGGTCCGGAGCGCCGGCCGGGCCCCGGGCGGGCGGCGGGCATGCAGCGGGCCCCGCCGGAGGGGATTCCTCCGGCGGGGCCCGGTGCGGGGACTTCAGAGCCCGCTCAGCGCTTTCCGCCGCTCTGCTTCGCCGTGGACTTGGTCGCGAGCCGGGTGGCCGCCCAGTCCTTGACGATGTTGATCGAGCTGGTCTGGGAGAGACCGGCGGTCTTGGCCGAGTCGTTGATGTCGGACGCCTCGATGTGGCCGTCCCGCCCGGTCTTGGGCGTCATCAGCCAGATGAGGCCGCCCTCCGCCAGGTACTCCAGCGCGTCGACGAGGGCGTCGGTGAGGTCCCCGTCGTCGTCGCGGTGCCACAGCAGGACGGCGTCGGCGACGTCGTCGTAGTCCTCGTCGACGAGATCCGTCCCGGTGAGCTCCTCGATGCCTTCGCGGAGGTCCTGGTCAGTGTCTTCGTCGTACCCCAGCTCCTGGATGATCTGGCCCTCTTCGAAGCCGAGACGGGTCGCCGGGTTGGACTTGTCCGCGGGGTCCGCGGTCGCGCTCACGGGAATAACCTCCAGTATTCGGCTCGGCATCCATGCCGAGGCTGTGGCCGTAGTCCACACGGGCGCGGCGGTTCGCGCAAGTACCCGACCCCCGATCCCCTCCAAAGGTTGACGTGTCGCACCGGAACACGCCGTGGGACGTGTCGGGAATCACACCGATTTGCCCTTTTCTGCATGGTCCGAGGATGCTTCGGGTGGTCCCGGCCCACAGGCCGTACGTGTGCCCGAGATGCGAACGGCATTCGGGGTCCGCGCGTGCGCGGGCGTAGAGTCTCCTGTTGGCCCTCACCCCGGCCGCCCGCCATCGGGCGGACGGGACACCAGGTCGGACCACCTCTTTTCGTAACACCCGGGGGTGTGCGGAGCGGACGGAGACGCCCGCACCGCGCACCACCAGACCGGACCGCCCACCGGGCGCAACGGTTACCGATCGGTAGAGATGACGGATCTCCGAGCGCGGTAGCACGATGGAGGCGGCGCGACACACCTCAGTTTCGACCGACAGTGAAGGAACAGCGTGGCTTCCGGATCCGATCGCAACCCGATCATCATTGGCGGCCTTCCGAGTCAGGTCCCGGACTTCGATCCCGAGGAGACCGCGGAATGGCTGGAGTCGCTCGATGCGGCCATCGACGAGCGGGGGCGTGAGCGTGCCCGTTACCTGATGCTGCGGCTGATCGAGCGCGCCCGCGAGAAGCGTGTCGCCGTGCCCGAGATGCGCAGCACGGACTACGTCAACACCATCGCGACCAAGGACGAGCCGTTCTTCCCCGGCAACGAGGAGATCGAGCGGAAGATCCTCAACGCGACCCGGTGGAACGCGGCCGTCATGGTCTCCCGGGCGCAGCGCCCCGGCATCGGCGTCGGTGGCCACATCGCCACCTTCGCCTCCTCCGCGTCGCTCTACGACGTCGGCTTCAACTACTTCTTCCGCGGCAAGGACGCCGAGGGCGAGTCGGGCGACCAGATCTTCTTCCAGGGTCACGCCTCCCCCGGCATCTACGCCCGCGCCTTCCTGCTGGACCGGCTCACCGAGCAGCAGCTCGACGCCTTCCGCCAGGAGAAGTCGAAGGCCCCGTACGGCCTCTCCAGCTACCCGCACCCGCGGCTGATGCCGGACTTCTGGGAGTTCCCGACCGTCTCGATGGGCCTCGGCCCGCTCGGCGCGATCTACCAGGCGCGGATGAACCGCTACCTGGAGCACCGCGGCATCAAGGACACCTCGGACTCGCAGGTCTACGCCTTCCTCGGCGACGGCGAGATGGACGAGCCCGAGTCGCTCGGCCAGCTCTCGCTGGCCGCCCGCGAGGGCCTGGACAACCTGACCTTCGTGGTCAACTGCAACCTGCAGCGCCTGGACGGCCCGGTCCGCGGCAACGGCAAGATCATCCAGGAGCTGGAGTCCCAGTTCCGGGGCGCCGGCTGGAACGTGATCAAGCTGGTCTGGGACCGCTCCTGGGACCCGCTGCTCGCGCAGGACCGCGACGGCGTCCTGGTCAACAAGCTGAACACCACGGTGGACGGCCAGTTCCAGACCTACGCCACCGAGACCGGCCAGTACATCCGCGAGCACTTCTTCGGCGGCGACCTGCGCCTGCGCGCCATGGTCGAGAACATGACCGACCAGCAGATCCAGCACCTGGGTCGCGGCGGCCACGACCACAAGAAGATCTACGCGGCGTTCAAGGCGGCCCGCGAGCACAAGGGCCAGCCGACGGTCATCCTGGCGCAGACGGTCAAGGGCTGGACGCTGGGCCCCAACTTCGAGGGCCGCAACGCCACCCACCAGATGAAGAAGCTGACGGTCGAGGACCTGAAGCGCTTCCGCGACCGGCTGCACCTGCCGATCACCGACAAGCAGCTGGACGAGGGCTACCCGCCCTACTACCACCCGGGCCGCGACTCGGAGGAGATCCAGTACATGCACGACCGCCGGGAGGAGCTCGGCGGCTACGTGCCGACCCGCAAGGTCCGCCCGCGGAAGCTGGAGCTGCCCGGCGACGACGCCTACAAGGCGGTCAAGAAGGGCTCCGGCAACCAGACCATCGCCACCACCATGGCGTTCGTCCGGGTGCTCAAGGACCTCATGCGGGACAAGGGCATCGGCAACCGCTTCGTGCCGATCGCGCCGGACGAGTACCGCACCTTCGGCATGGACTCGCTCTTCCCGTCGGCGAAGATCTACAACCCGCTCGGCCAGACCTACGAGTCGGTCGACCGGGACCTGCTCCTCGCCTACAAGGAGTCGCCGACCGGCCAGATGCTGCACGACGGCATCTCCGAGGCCGGCTGCACCGCCTCGCTGATCGCCGCCGGCTCGTCCTACGCCACCCACGGCGAGCCGCTGATCCCGGTGTACGTCTTCTACTCGATGTTCGGGTTCCAGCGCACCGGCGACCAGTTCTGGCAGATGGCCGACCAGCTGGCCCGCGGCTTCGTGATCGGCGCCACCGCCGGCCGCACCACGCTGACCGGTGAGGGCCTGCAGCACGCCGACGGCCACTCGCACCTGCTGGCCTCGACCAACCCCGGCGTCGTCGCGTACGACCCGGCGTACGGCTTCGAGATCGCGCACATCGTCCAGGACGGTCTGCGGCGGATGTACGGCTCCAGCGCCGAGCACCCGCACGGCGAGGACGTGTTCTACTACATGACCGTCTACAACGAGCCGATCAAGATGCCGGCCGAGCCGGAGAACGTGGACGTCGAGGGCATCCTCAAGGGTCTGCACAGGTACGCGCCGGGCACCGCGGGCCAGATCCCGGCCCAGATCCTCGCCTCCGGCGTGGCCGTGCCGTGGGCCCTGGAGGCCCAGCGCATCCTCGCCGAGGAGTGGAACGTCAAGGCCGACGTCTGGTCCGCGACCTCCTGGAACGAGCTGCGCCGCGACGCGGTGGAGGCCGAGGAGTTCAACCTGCTGCACCCCGAGGAGCAGCAGCGCGTGCCGTACGTCACCCAGAAGCTCCAGGGTGCCGAGGGCCCGGTCGTCGCGGTGTCCGACTGGATGCGCGCGGTGCCGGACCAGATCGCCCGCTGGGTGCCGGGTCAGTACCAGTCGCTGGGCGCCGACGGCTTCGGCTTCGCCGACACCCGTGGCGCGGCCCGTCGCTTCTTCCACATCGACGCGCAGTCGGTCGTCCTGGGCGTGCTCACCGAGCTCGCCAAGCAGGGCAAGATCGACCGCTCGGCGCTGAAGGACGCGATCGACCGCTACCAGCTGCTCGACGTGACCGCGGCCGACCCGGGCGCCGCCGGCGGCGACGCCTGACCGGCCGGTAGGCACTGAGGCACCGAGGGGCCGGACCTCCCGCACGGGGGGTCCGGCCCTTCGCCGTCCGTCGTGTTCTTGACCCTCACACCGGTGTGAGGTCCTAGGCTCGGCGCCATGACCGACGAGACGAGGCCCGGGCCCTCCGGGCGGCACCCCGAACCCGCCGACGGCGCGGGCGAGTTCAACCGGAACGTGATCGCGGAGTTCCGCACCCGGCAGGGGGCCGTCGGCGGCCCGCTCGCCGACGCGCCGGTCCTCCTGCTCACCGTGGTCGGCGCCCGCAGCGGCGAGCCGCGCACCACTCCCCTGGTCTACCTGCCGGACGGCGGGCGGCTGGTGGTCTTCGCCTCCAACGGCGGCAGCGAGCAGGACCCGCTCTGGTACCGCAACCTGGTGGCCCACCCCGAGGTGACCGTCGAGGTCGGCGCCGAGCGCTACCCGGCCCTGGCGGCCCCGGTCGACCCGGCCGAGCACGACGCGCTCTGGGCCCGTCAGATCGCCGCCCAGCCCCAGTTCGCCGGCTACCGCACCACCGCCCGGACCGTCCCGCTGGTGGCCCTCAGCCGCGCCTGACGCACAGGGGCGCCCGCCGCCCGGGCACCACGACGGCCCCGGACTCCGAGGAGTCCGGGGCCGTGGCGTGCGGCGGGGCCGTGGGGCCGTCAGATGTGCACGGACGGGCCCGCGTCGGTGGTGCCGCGGCGGGTGAGCAGGCCGAGCGCGGCGGCGGCGAGGGCCACCACCGAGGCCACCGCGAAGGCGAGCGACATGCCGCTCACGAAGGACTCGTGGACGGCGCCGGCCATCGCGTCCACCGCCTGCTGCGGGGTGCCGGCCGGGGCCGGCGGGGCGATGCCGAGCTGGGCGGCCTGCTTGAGGCCCTCGCCCGCCGCGCCCTCGACCGGCGGCAGGCCGGCCTTCGCCCAGTTGCCCGGCAGCACGTCGCCGACCTTGGCGGCCATCAGCGCGCCCAGCACCGCGGTGCCGAGGCTGCCGCCGACCTGCATCGCGGCCTGCTGGAGGCCGCCGGCCACGCCGGACAGCTCCAGCGGGGCGTTGCCGACGATCACCTCGGTGGCGCCGACCATGACCGGGCTGATGCCGAGGCCCATCAGGACGAACCAGAGCGACATCACACCGTTGCCGGAGCCGGTGTCCAGGGTGGACATGCCGTACATCGCGACGGTGGTGATCAGCATCCCGGCCACGATCGGGATGCGCGGGCCCAGCTTCCCGATCGCCAGGCCGGCCAGCGGCGAGCCGACGATCATCATGCCGGTCATCGGCAGCAGGTGGACGCCGGCGTCGACCGGCTTCATCCCGTGCACGTTCTGCAGGTAGAAGGTCACGAAGAAGATCGCGCCGAAGAACGCGAAGGCCATCAGCGCCATCAGCAGCACGCCCGCCGACAGCGGCACCGAGCGGAACAGGCCGAGCGGCACCAGCGGCTCGCGGGCCTTGCCCTGCCAGAGCGCGAACAGCACCATCAGGACCACCGCGCCGCCCAGGAACAGCAGCGTCCGCCCGTCGCCCCAGCCCCACTCGGGGGCCTTGATGATGCCGAAGACCAGCGCGAACATCCCCACCGAGAGCAGCGCGATGCCGGGCAGGTCGAAGGACTTGGCGGCCTTCTCGGCGCGGACGTCCCGCAGGATCCACAGGCCCAGCGCCAGCGCGATCAGGCCGACCGGGACGTTGATGAAGAACACCGACTCCCAGTTGACGTGCTCGACCAGCAGGCCGCCGACGATCGGGCCGGCCGCGGTGGAGGCGCCGATCACGCCGCCCCAGATGCCGATCGCCATGTTGAGCCGCTCGGCCGGGAAGGCCCCGCGCAGCAGGCCGAGCGCGGCCGGCTGGAGCAGCGCGCCGAACAGGCCCTGGAGCACCCGGAAGGCGATCACGGTCTGGATGTTGCCGGCGAAGCCGATCGCGGCCGAGGTCACGGCGAAGCCCACCGCGCCGACCAGGAAGGTGGCCTTGTGGCCGAAGCGGTCGCCGATCTTGCCGGCGGTGACCAGGAAGACCGCCAGGGCCAGCAGGTAGCCGCTGGTGACCCACTGGATCTCGGCGGGCGCCGCGTGCAGCTTCTCCTGGATCACCGGGTTGGCGATGGCGACGATCGTGCCGTCCAGCGCGACCATCATGACGCCGACCGCGACGGTCAGCAGGGTCAGCCAGGGGTGCCCCTTGAGGCCGCCCCCCGACGGCGGGTTCGGCGGCGGCGGTGCGTCCGCCTCGGAGTTCTTCACGACGGACTGGCTCATCAGGGCCCTCCGGGGGCGTGGCTGGGGTGCAGGACGTGGTCGTGGCGCCCCGGCCCACCCGTCCCCACAGGTGCCCCGGCCCGACGGGCGCCACCTCGGCAGATTATGTCAGCCGCTGACATTCGGCAAACAGTGACTTCTGGCCATAACTGACATTTGTCAGAGCGCTAGGATCGTGCTCCCACCGCCGTACCCAGCCCTCCGGAAGGCCCCTGCTCATGGCCGCTCACACCCCCCGCACCACCGCCGCCCCGGAGGGCCCCGGGCGCACGCCCGGACTGCGCGAGCGCAAGAAGCAGCAGACCCGGTACGCCCTGATCCAGGCCGCCCACGTGCTCTTCCTCCGGCAGGGCTTCGCCCGGACGACCGTCGACGAGATCGCCTCCGCCGTCGACGTCTCCCAGCGCACCTTCTTCCGCTACTTCGCCAACAAGGACGAGGTCGCGCTCGCCGTGATGGCCGTGGCCGAGGACTACTTCATGGAGTGCCTGCGCCACCGCCCGGCCGAGGAGACCCCGCTCCAGGCCCTGCGCGCCTCGATCGTCAAGGCCTGGCACGACCTCGGCAGCGAGGAGGCCGCCGGCCCCGGCTCGATCCACAGCGCCCTCGAACTCATGCGGATGATCGAGGAGACGCCCCCGCTGCTCGCCGCCCACCTGCGGCGGGTCAACGAGCAGGAGCGGCTGGTCGTCCGGGTGCTCGCCGAACGCGAGGGCCTGGACCCGGCCGAGGACCTGCGCCCGGCCGTGCTCGCCGCCGTCTTCGGCGGACTGCTGCGCCTGGCCCACCTCTCCTGGAGCGCCGAGCACGAGCCGGCCGGCCCCGAGGGCATGGTCGCGGTGATCGAGCGTCACTTCGACCAGCTCGGCCCGGCCCTGGCCGGCCACTGGCACGACCGCGCGTAGTACCCGGCCGCGCACCCGCGTCATACCGGGGTATCACCCGGTACCCCGGTAGCACCCGGAAAATCGGGCTCCGGTGCGACGCCCGGCGGGGCCCCGCCCTCCTAGGCTGGCGCGCGATGAAGAACCTCACCGCCGCCGACGTCCGCCCGCACGCCCTGCGCCTGCTGGGCACCTTCCGACACCACCTGACCACCCCGAGCGGCGGCCACACCCCGCTGCTCGGAACGTCGCCCCGGCGCTGGGTGCGCCGGCTGCCGTACGCCGTCGTCCTGATCATGCTGTCCTCGCTGATCCCCGCCGGGATCGCCACCCTGGTCGGCTTCTTCGGCCTGGTGCTCCCGGTGGCCGGCGCGCTCACCGTCGCCCAGACGGTGCCGCTGCTGCTCGCCATCACCCGGCCGCTGGCCGCCTGGTGGATCAGCGCGGGCACCCTGGTCGCCACCGCCACCATCACCGCCCGGTACGACCAGGACGGCGGCACCTGGCCGTGGACCGCGCCGATGATCCTCTCGTACCTCTTCCTGCTGATCGCCCTGGCGCTGCGGGAGAGCCGGGCCACCCTGCTCTCGGTCTGGCTCGCCACCATCGCGCTCACCGCGCTCACCACCACGCTCGGCCTGCCCCGCTCCGGCGACGGCACCACCATGCTGCTGATCGCGCTCAGCGGCGCCGTGCTGCTGCTCGGCTGGGCCGTCCGGGACCGCGCCGAGGCGCGCCGGCTGCTCAGCGAGCAGGAGCAGATCAGCGAGGTCGAACGTGAACGCCGCACCCTGCTGGAGGAACGCGCCCGGATCGCACGGGAGTTGCACGACGTGGTCGCGCACCACATGTCGGTCATCGCGGTGCAGGCCGCCAGCGCGCCGTACCGGATCACCGGGGTGCCGGACGAGGCCGCCGAGGAGTTCACCGCGATAGCCGGCACCGCCCGCGAGTCGCTGGCCGAGATGCGCCGGCTGCTCGGCGTGCTGCGCAGCGAGGAGTCCGGCGGGGAGCGGGCCCCGCAGCCCGGGGTGGGCCAACTCGCCCAGCTGGTCGAGACGGTGGGCCGGGCCGGGGTACCGGCCGAACTGACGGTGGAACCGGGCCTGGTGGACCTGCTGGACCAGGCACCGCAGGCCGTCGGCCTGTCCGCCTACCGGATCGTGCAGGAGGCGCTGGCCAACGTGGTGCGGCACGCCCCCGGCGCGCGGGCCTGGGTGTCGCTGAGCACCGACGGCCCGGCGCTGCTGGTGACGGTGGTCAACGCGCCCCCGCCGCAGCGCACCGAGTCGCTGGAGGCCTCGGTCGAGGGCACCGGGCAGGGGCTGGTCGGAATGCGTGAACGCGTCCGGCTGGTCGATGGCAGGCTGGACACCGGCCCGTTGCCGGACGGCGGCTTCAAGGTGGCCGCCGTCCTGCCCGTCGACCGCCCCGACACCGACACCCCCCAGGAGACCACCGCATGACCATCCGCGTGATCATCGTCGACGACCAGGCCATGGTGCGCGCGGGCTTCGCGGCCCTGCTCAACGCCCAGAGCGACATCGACGTGGTGGGGGACGCGGCGGACGGCGCCCAGGCCCTGGAGGTCAACGGCCGCACCCACCCGGACCTGGTGCTGATGGACGTCCGGATGCCCGTCATGGACGGCCTGGAGGCGGCCCGGCGGCTGCTCGAACCGGCCGTGCCGGGCGCCCACCGGCCCAAGGTGCTGATGCTGACCACCTTCGACGTGGACGACTACGTGTACGAGGCGCTGCGCGCCGGGGCCAGCGGCTTCCTGCTCAAGGACGCCCCGCCGGCCGACCTGATCGCCGCGGTCCGGGTGGTCGCGGCCGGCGAGGCGCTGCTCGCCCCCTCGGTGACCCGCCGGCTGATCGAGGACTTCGCCCGCACCCGCCCGGCCAGGCGCCGCGACCCCAAGGTGCGGCTCAACGGCCTGACCCCGCGCGAGACCGAGGTGCTGGAGCTGATCGCCCGCGGCCTGTCCAACCAGGAGATAGCCGCCGGGCTGGTGCTCGCCGAGCAGACCGTCAAGACCCACATCGGGCGCATCCTCGCCAAGCTCGGCCTGCACAACCGCGCCCAGGCGGTGATCCTGGCCTACGAGTCCGGCCTGGTGACACCGGGTCAGTAACCGGCAGCTGTTCGCCCGCTCGCCTCCGGGCGCTCTCGACCCGGCGCCGACGGTCGGCGCTCCCTCGCTCCTTCGTCACTCCCTCGCTTCTCCCTTTCGGCACCGGCGCGCCCTTCGGCTCGGGGCGGCCCTCTCCTCTGATACCCGGGTAGCACCCGGGAGTTGGCCCCGCGGTGTGACGTCCGCGGGGCCGTCGCATTCCTACCTTCCTCCTCGTCGGAAGCCGAACCGAGTCGGCGGCCGAACGGACGAGGAAGGAGCAGGGACATGCGCAGGTTTCGAGCCGGGCGGGCGATCGCCGGCGCCGCGGTGGCAGTGGCGATCATGCTCGGCGCGGGCGGCTGGGCCGCCGACACCCAGACCCCGGTCACCGGCCCGCCGCCCGGCAGCGCCGCGTGGACGGCCGACACCTCGCTCGGCCTGCGGCTGCCCGACCCGGCCACCACCGAACCGGCCCGGGTCGCCGCGTTCTTCGCCGGGCTGGACCCGGCCCGGCAGGACGCCCTGACCGCCCGGTACCCGCTGGTGGTCGGCAACCTGGACGGCGCCCCGGTCGCCCTCCGGTACCGGGCCAACGCCCTGGCGCTGACCGCCGAGCGCACCCGCGAACTCGCCCGGGCCGCCGACCCCGCCCTCACCCCGCAGGACCACGAGGCCGCCCGCACCCGCGCCGAGCGCTACCGCGCCCTGCTGGACGGCGGCCGGCGGATCCTCGCCTTCGACCCGCGCGGCCGCGGCCAGGTCGCCGAGGTGTACGGCGACCTCGCCACCGCCCGCCGCACCGCCGTGATCGTCCCCGGCTCCGACACCGACCTGCTCCGCTTCGACCGCGCCGGCGACCCGTACGGCACCCCGGCCGGCATGGCCCGGGCGCTCCTGGACGCCACCGGCGGACGGACCGCCGTGATCGCCTGGGCCGGCTACACCACCCCGCTCGGCCTCGGCCTGGACGCCGCCACCGAGGACCTGGCCCGGGCCGGCGCCCCCCGCCTCACCCGGCTGCTCGACGGACTCGCCGCCACCACCCGCCCGCAGGACCCGCCCACCGTGTTCTGCCACAGCTACGGCTCCGTGGTCTGCGGCCTGGCCCGCCCCACCCCCGCACAGGCCTCCGGCGTGGTGGTGCTCGGCTCGCCCGGCATGGGCGTCGGCTCGGCCGCCGACCTCGACCCGGGCGTCCCGCTCTGGGCCACCGCCCGCAACGACTCCGACTGGATCGGCGACGTGCCCAAGGTCCGGCTGTTCGGCCTCGGCCACGGCGCCGACCCGACCGCCCCCGGCTTCGGCGCCCGCCCGCTGCCCGCCGCCGGATCCCACGGCCACACCGGCTACTTCGCCCCCGGCACCGCCTCCCTCGCCGCCTACGCCGCCGTCGCCCTCGGCCGCGCCTGACCCGCCCGCACCGGAAGGAGCACCACCATGGCCGACACCCTCGCCGCCCCGCCCCGTACCCCCCGAGCGCTCGCCGCCGGACCGCTCACCGCCCTGCGCCGCGCCGCCGCGCGGGTCGACGCGAAGACCCCGGCCGACCGCGACCGCGCCCTGGACGGGCTGCGCGCCCTCGCCCTGCTCGCCGTACCGGTCGGCCACTGGATGCTCGGCGGCTTCACCCGCTCTCCCGACGGCGCCCTGCACAACGCCAGCCCGCTCTCCACCCTCGGCTTCTTCGCCCCGCTCAGCTGGGTGCTCCAGATGCTCGGGGTGTTCTTCCTGGTCGGCGGCCACTCCTCGGTCCGCTCGCTGGAGCGGGCCCGGGCCAAGGGCGTCACGTACGGCGGCTGGCTGCGGGCCCGTGCGGTCCGGCTGCTGCGCCCGGTGCTCGGGGTGGCGGCCGTCTGGGCGGCGCTGATCCCGCTGCTGCCCGCGCTCGGCGTCCCCGAGGACACCGTGCGCACCGGCGCCACCCTGGTGGTGCAGCCGCTCTGGTACATCGGGGTCTACCTGGGGCTGACGGCCCTCACCCCGCTCTGCGTGGCCGCCGGGCGCCGGCTGGGCGGCTGGTCGGCGGGCCTGCTGGTGGCCTCGGTCGCCGCCGTCGACCTGCTGCGGTACGGGCCGTGGGCCGGGTCGGTGCCGTCCTGGGTCGCGCTGCTGAACATCCTGCCGGGCTGGCTGTTCGGCTACCAGCTGGGCGTGCTCTGGGCGCAGGGCCGGCTCGGCCGCCCGACGGCCCGGGTGCTGCTGCTCGGCGGCGGCGCGCTGTTCGCCGCGCTGCTGCTGGTCTTCCACTACCCGGCCAGCATGGTCGGCGTGCCCGGGGCGGAGCGGACCAACTCGCACCCGCCGTCCCTGCTGGTGCTCGCCCTGGCGGCGTTCCAGTGCGGCGCCGCGGTGCTGCTGCGGGAGCGGCTGGGCCGGCTGCTGACCGGCCGTCCGCTGCTCTGGCTGCCGGTCGTGGTGGTCAACCTGTCGGCGATGACGATCTTCTGCTGGCACCAGAGCGCGATGCTCGCGGTGGCGGTGCCCGGCGCGGCCGCCCTGGGCGCCGTCCCGGGGCTGAGCACGGCGCCGGACTCGCTCGGCTGGGTGCTCGCCCGGCTGGCGCTGCTGCCGCTGTTCGGCGCCGTGCTGGTGGCGGTCGGCTGGTTCACCCGCCGGTTCGACGGCCCGTGGACGGCCTTCTCCCGGGGCGGCAAGGCGGTGGCCGGGGCCGCGGCGGCGCTGTTCGCGGCGTACGCGCTGGGCATGGTGTGACGGTCCGCCGGGTGCGGCCCGTCCGAACGGCGGGGCGCACCACCGTCGCTGGGGCGTGGACCGGTCGGTCCGCGCCCCTGCGGCCGTCGCCCGCCGCCCCCGGTGCGCCGTGCCGCGCGCCGGGGGCGCGCTGTCAGTGCCCTGCCCTACCCTGCCGCCATGGTGACGTTCGACGAGTTCCGCACGATGGCCCTGGCCCTGCCGGAGGCCGCCCAGGAGCCGACCTGGGACATCGAGACGCTGCGGGTGCGCGGCCGGATCTTCGCGATGGGCGCGCCCGACGGGGACCGCGTCACCGTCAAGGCCTCCCCCGAGGACCAGGCCGAACTGCTCGCCGCCGAGCCCGAGGTGTTCTCCTCCGCCCCGTACGTCGGCCGGCACGGCTGGGTGAGCGTCCGGCTGGACCGGGTGGACGGGGACGAGCTGCGCGACCTGGTCACCGAGGCCTGGCGGCGGACGGCACCGAAGCGCCTAGTCCGCGCGTTCGACGAATCCGACGGGTCCGGCGGGTCCGAGGGCTGAGCGCGCCCCTTCCCGACGGCCGCACCGGCCGCCGTCCGGGCCTCCGTACGAACCACTTCCCGAACCACTGTCCGAACCACTGGGAGACGTCGGACGGACACCCCTGGTTCATGTGAGCCATCCCACAGTTTAGGCGTTCCCGGCATCCCTTCGGGCCCCCTAGGCTTGCGCAGGGAAGTCAGCAGAGCTATCGCACCCTCCGGGCACCACCGCCCGCGAAACGGTGCGGGCCCCAAGGGAGTTGGTGCGGTGCGCATCCGTCGGCGCTGGAAGCGGGTACTGATCGGGGCGTTCGCCAGCTGCGCGGTGCTCGCCGACGCCGGGGCCGTCGCCGCCGCGGCCGCCGTCTCCTCCGAACAGCTGGCGATCTCCACGCCCCCGGCCGGCAGCGCCGCCTGGGTCGAGGACCACTCCTTCGGCCGCTCCCTGCCCGACCCGGCGACCACCACCCCGGCCGCCGCCGCGGCGTTCTTCGCCTCGCTCGCGCCCACCGAGCTGGACCGGCTGATCCAGGACTACCCGCTGGTCGTCGGCAACTACGACGGCGCCCCGCTGGACCTGCGCTACCGCGCCAACCGGATCGCCCTGGCCGCCGAGCACGACCGGGCCCTGGCCCGCGCCGCCGACGGCACGCTGGACTCCGACACCCGCGCGCTGGCCGTCTCCCGCGCCAACGACGTCGAGCACCTGCTCGCCCCCGACCGGCAGATCCTGGCCTTCGACCCGCGCGGCCGCGGCCTGGTCACCGAGGTGTGGGGCGACCTCGCCGACGCCGAGCGGATCTCCGTGCTCGTCCCCGGCTCGGACGCCGACCTCGGCCACCACGACCAGGCGGCCGACCCGCTGCGCTCCCCGGCCGGCATGGCCCGCGCCCTCCACACCGAGGAGCAGCGCCAGGCCCCGGACACCCGGACCGCCGTGATCTCCTGGACCGGCTACGTCACCCCCTCCGGCCTCGGCCCGGACGCGGCCACCTCCCGGCTCGCCGACGTCGCCGCCCCCCGGCTGGAGCGGCTGCTCGCCGGGCTCAAGGAGACCACCCGGCCGGACGCGCCGCCGGCGCTGCTCTGCCACTCGTACGGCTCGGTGGTCTGCGGCACCGCCGCCCCGGACATCCCGCGCGCGGCCGCCTCGCCGTCCGACACCTCCGGCATCACCGACCTGGTGGTCTTCGGCAGCCCGGGCATGGGCGTGCAGAACACCGGCGAGCTGGGCGCGGGCGTGCACCTCTGGGCCACCCGCAACCCCAGCGACTGGATCGGCAACGTGCCGTTCATGGAGGTCGGCGGGCTCGGCCACGGCGCCGACCCGGCCGCGAGCGGCTTCGGCTCCGAGCTGATCTCCTCGGCCCGCGCGGCCGGCCACAACGGCTACCTCACCGAGGGCACCGACAGCCTGCACAACTTCGCGGCGATCTCCCTCGGCCACTACCAGGACGTGGTCCGGGCCAACCCGGGCTCCTAAGACCTGTCTTCGTACAGCCGCAGGGCCTCCGCCGCCGCCCGGGCCAGTTCGCGCCGGGCGGCCGGCGGGGCCAGCACCTCGACGTCCGCGCCGAAGGCCAGCAGCGACCGGACGGCCGCCGGGGCCGGGAAGGCCATCGCCACCTCGGTCCACTCCTCGGCCGGGACGGCGCCCGGCTCCGGCGGCGGTGCGGTGACCCGGCCGCCGTGGATGCGCAGGAACATGTCCAGCCGTCCGCGCCGGACCCGCACCCGCACCGGCACGTCCTTCGGCAGCCGTTCGACCTGCTCGCGCAGCACCGCCCAGACCTCGCCGAGCCCGACCCCGGTCCGGCGGCGCACCGCCTCCTCGGTGGTGTCGGCGGCCAGCACCCGGTCGGCCCGGAACAGCCGCGGCTCGCCGTGCAGATCGGCCACCAGGTACCAGACCGCGGCCTTGCTCACCAGCCCGTACGGGTCGACGGTGTACTCCACCGGCGCGGGCGTGCCGCTGTGCCGGTAGCGCAGCCGCAGCCGCCGGTCGGCGAAGACGGCGTACTGCAGCTCGCCCAGGTCCGGCCCGGCGGCGGGGCCGGCCGCGCCGGGGGTCTGCATCCAGCGGGCCGGGTCGACCAGGATCCGCTCGCGGACCCGCTCGGCGGCCGGCCGGTGCGGGGCCGGCAGCGCCGCCATCACCTTGCGCAGCGCCGAGCCGAGCGCGCCGTCCAGCCCGAGGTCGCTGTGCGCGCCCTGGGCGGAGAGCACGAACAGCGCCCTGGCCTCGTCCGCGGTCAGGCCGGTGACGTCGGTGCGGTAGCCGGGCAGCAGGCCGATGCCGCCGTGCCGCCCGCGTTCGGTGAACACCGGCACCCCGGCGGCGGAAAGCGACTCGACGTCGCGGTAGATGGTGCGGACGGACACCTCCAGCCGCTCGGCGAGTTCGGTGGCGGGCACCCGGCCGCGGGTCTGGAGCAGCAGGAGGATCGAGAGCAGGCGGTCGGCCTTCATGGTCCAAGAATCCCAGTAATCCTGACGGCCGTTGTCAGGTTTTACTGGGAGATTGCGTTCCGGGCCCGCAAGGGGCCCGAACGACCACCCGACACCAGGGAGTTGAGCGCCATGACCGCCGTCCAGGACGCCCGCCCGCAGTACCAGGCCGCCCTCGACCAGCTGGAGAAGCTGTTCGCCACCGTCACCCCGGCCGACCTCGACCGGCCCACGCCCTGTACCGAGTTCACCCTGCGCGGGCTGCTGAACCACGTGGTCGGCGGCGTCCACCGGTTCGCGTACATGGGCGAGGGCGGCCACGCCGAGGACACCGTGGCCGCCATCGAGGACCCGTCCGACGAGGGCTGGCCGGCCGCCCTGGGCCGGGCCCGCGCCCGGGTGACCGCCGCCTGGGCGGACGACGCCAAGCTCGGCCGTCCGACCGTCGCCCCCTGGGGCGAGGTGCCCGGCGCGATGGCGGTCGGCGGCTACCTGATGGAGCTGGTGACCCACTCCGGGGACATCGCCCGGAGCCTCGACAACGGCTTCGCCCTGGACGACGACCTGGCGCGGACCGCCCTGGGCATCGCCGAGTTCGTGCTGCCGGCCGAGCGGCGGGTGCCGGGCGTTCCGTTCGCCGCCGTCCGGCCGGTCGCCGAGGACGCCGACGTGCACACCCGGCTGGCCGCCTGGACGGGCCGTACGGTCTGAGCCCGGCGGCCGACCCGGGGCGTCCGCCGACTCCCCGGGCCGCCGGTGCCCGCTACTCGCGCGCCGCCGAGGTGGAGCTCATGTCCGCGTAGCGGCTCCCCGCCACCCGGCCGGCCACCGGCTCCAGCAGCGCCAGCTCCTCGGCGGTCAGCCGCAGCGTCGCCGCCGCGGTGTTCTCGGCGAGCCGGCTCCGCTTGCGGGTGCCCGGGATCGGCACCACGGCCAGCCCGTGCACCTCGGCCCGCTGGTGCACCCAGGCCAGCGCGACCTGGGCGAGCGTGACGCCGCGGGCCGCGGCGATCTCCCGCAGCGGGTCGAGCAGTTCGCCGTTGGCGGCCGCGTTGTCGCCGGTGAAGCGGGGGTGGTTGCGGCGGTAGTCGTTCGCCGAGAGCTCCGTGGCGTCCTGGAAGGCGCCGGTCAGGAAGCCCCGCCCGAGCGGCGAGTACGGCACGAAGGTGACGCCCAGCTCCGCCGCGGCCGGCACCGCCGTGCTCTCGACGTCGCGGGCGAACACCGACCATTCGGACTGGAGCGCGGCGATCGGGTGGACGGCGTGCGCCTCGCGCAGCTCGGCCCCGGTCACCTCGGACAGGCCGAGGTGGCGTACCTTGCCGGCCTTCACCAGCTCGGCCATGGCGCCGACCGAGTCGGCCAGCGGCACCGCCGGGTCGCGGCGGTGCATGTAGTACAGGTCGATCTCGTCCACGCCGAGGCGGCGCAGCGAGGCGTCCACCGCGGTCCGGATGTACGCCGGGTCGTTGCTGATGCCGCGGACGGCGCCGTCCTCCTCGGAGCGCAGGATGGCGAACTTGGTGGCGAGCACCACCTTGTCCCGGTTGGCCCGGACGAAGGGGCCGATGAGCTCCTCGTTGCGGCCGGAGCCGTACATGTCGGCGGTGTCGAAGAGGGTGACGCCGGTCTCCAGCGCGGCGTCCAGGGTGGCGAGCGCCTCGTCGGCGTCGGTGGGGCCGTAGAACTCGCTCATGCCCATGCAGCCGAGGCCCTGGACGCCCACCAGCGGGCCGCCGGTGCCGAGTTCGACGGTGGGAAGGACGGTCTGAGTCATGCGCTCTGCTCTTCCTCTCCATGGATGTTCTGGCACTTGGCCGGGATGCCGGCGCCGACGGCGCCCTTCCCGGCATAGATGTCGATCTTGTAGTCGAGGACGGCGAGGGTCGCCTGGAGGTCCACGATCCGCTGTCGGACCTCCTCGCGCTGGGCCTCCAGGAGCAGCCGACGCTCCCCGTAGGTCTGCTCGCCCTGGCGGGCCATGTCCACGTACTTGAGCATGTCCGCCACCGACATGCCGGTCAGCCGCAGCCGGCCCAGGAAGGCCAGCCGGTGCAGGTCGGCGTCGGAGTAGCGGCGCTGGCCGCCCGCCGCCCGGTCGACCGGGTCCAGCAGGCCGATCCGCTCGTACCAGCGCAGGGTGTGGGCGGTCAGCCCGCTCGCCGTGGCGACCTCGCTGATGGTGTGCCTCGGGCTCGGGTCCGGATCGCCGACGGGGCGGCTGAAGACCTCGGAGCAGCTGCGCAGGTCGATCTCGATGCGTGCGGGTGCGGCCATCGCTCGTTCCCCCTTGTCCTGTGCGACGGGAACGACGCTACAGAGTTTGAGTGCACTCCAAGCAAGCCCGGCATCCGGGTGGGCCCGCCACCACCTTTTCCGAGGATTTTCCCGGCGACTAGAGTCGGGCCCATGGAGAGCTTGCGGATGATCGAGAACTGGCCGGTGCCCCATGCCGCGGCGGCGGTGGTCCGGGCGGCGGACGGCGCGGTGCTGGGCGCGCACGGGCCGCAGCAGCACCTGTTCCCGCTCGCCTCGGTGACCAAGCTGCTCACCTCGTACGCGGCGCTGGTCGCCCTGGAGGAGGGCGTGTTCGAGCTGGACGACCCGGCCGGGCCGCCCGGGTCCACCGTCCGCCACCTGCTCGCGCACACCTCCGGCCTGGGCTTCGACGAGGACCGGGTGTTCGCCGAGCCCGGCAACCGCCGGCTCTACTCCAACGCGGGCTTCGACGCGCTGGCCCGGACGCTCTCCGAGGCCGCCGGGATCGAGTTCTCCCGCTACGTCGCCGAGGCGGTGTTCGAGCCGCTGGGCATGACGGACACCCTGATCCACACCGCCCACAAGTCCCCGGCCGGCGCCGGCGGCCTGTCCACCGTCGCCGACCTCACCCGGTTCGCCGCCGAGCTGCAGGCCCCCAAGCTGCTGGACCCGTCCACCGTCCGGCAGGCCACCCGCGAGGTCGCCTTCCCCGGCACCAGCGGCGTGCTGCCCGGCTACGGCCACCGCCGCCCGAACGACTGGGGCCTCGGCTTCGAGATCCGCGACGGCAAGAGCCCGCACTGGACCGGCACCGCCAACTCCCCCGGAACCTTCGGCCACTTCGGCCAGTCCGGCACCTTCCTGTGGGTCGACCCGCAGGCCGGCGCGGCCTGCGTCGCGCTCACCGACCGGGACTTCGGACCGTGGGCGGTCGAGGCCTGGCCGGCCTTCTCGGACGCGGTGCTGGCGGAACTGAACAGCTAGCCGTACGAGACCGGCGAGTGCATCTCCCAGAGCAGGAGTTCGGCGCCGGTCTCCCCCGCCGCCGGGTCGGCGAAGGCCTCGCCGGTGATCCGCACGCTGTCGCCCGGGACCATCGAGCGGCCGCCGCCCTTGGGCCCCGGGACGGTCCGGTAGCCCAGCGAGCCGGCCGTCAGGTGCGCGTACCGCCAGGGCGCCTCGGGCAGCGGCGGCAGCGGCTGCCACGGCCCGGCGGTGGCCAGCCAGAGCGCGGCGTCGCGGCGGCGCAGCCGCAGGGCGTCCGTCCCGGCGTCGCGCTCCAGGCCGGAGGCGAGCAGCGTCAACCCGCCGTCCGCCGGTTCCACCTTGCGCAGGCCGTACGCGGGCGGCGCGTCGAACTCGTCCGGCTGGAGCCACATCTGGACGAAGCGGACCGGCCCGGTGGCGCCGCCGACGTTGCGCTCGGTGTGGGTGACGCCGGAGCCGGCGCTGAGGTGCTGCACCATCCCGGGCCGGACCACCCCGCTGTGGCCGTAGGAGTCCCGGTGGGCCAGCGCCCCCTCCAGCACCCAGGTGAGGATCTCGGTGTCCCGGTGCTTGTGCTCCTCGAACCCGGCGCCGGGGGCGAGGAGTTCCTCGTTGCACGCGAGCAGCGCGCCGAAGTGGGTGTTCTTCGGGTCGTAGTGGCCCGAGAAGGAGAACGCGTGCCGGGTCTCGACGCCCTCGGCCGGGGCGGAGCGGTAGCGTTCGGCGGTGCGGCGCAGGTCGGCGCGGGGGCGGTCGGCGGCTTCGGTCACGCCCCCACCGTAGTCGCCGGCGCGCGGGGTGTGACTCTTGCCACCGCGCCGCTCCGCCGGGGGGTGTGCACGAGCAGTCACTCGCGTGAGGCAGTCTTGTCCTTGTGCCAGCCGCTTCCGCGAACTCCAAGAGCGAACCCAGCCCCAGCCCCGCACCCGACCCCACCGGGAAGAGCCCGGCCGCCCGGGCGGGCCGTGACCGCCCCGGCCGCGCGGCGCCCCGCCTGACGGCGCAGGAGCGCAGAAACGCCGCCGAGCGCGCCGAGCGCCGGGCCGCGACGCTCAAGCGGCTGGAGAAGTCCTCCGGCAAGCTGGCCACCGCCGCGATCTCGCGGATGGACGACCAGCTCGGCTGGTACCGGCGGATGCCCCCGGAGCACCGGTCCTGGATCGGCCTGGTCGCCCAGGCCGGCATCGCCGCCTTCACCGAGTGGTACCGCCACCCCGACGCCGCCCAGGCGATCTCCACCGACGTCTTCGGCACCGCCCCGCGCGAGCTGACCAGGGCGATCACCCTGCGCCAGACCGTCGAGCTGATCCGCACCACGATCGAGGTGATGGAGGAGGCCATCGAGGAGGTGGCCGCCCCCGGCGACGAGGCGGACATGCGCGAGTCGGTGCTGGTCTACGCCCGGGAGATCGCCTTCGCGACCGCCCAGGTGTACGCCCAGGCCGCCGAGGCGCGCGGCGCCTGGGACGCCCGGCTGGAGGCGCTGGTGGTCAACTCGCTGCTGTCCGGCGACGCCGACGAGGGCGTGCTCTCGCGGGCCGCGGCGCTCGGCTGGGGCCAGCCCAGCCAGGTCCGGGTGGTGATGGGCAGCGCGCCGGACGGGGACAGCGAGCTGGTGGTCGAGGCGATCCGCCGGGCCGCCCGGTACGCCAAGCTGAACGTGCTGACCGGGGTGCTGGGCAAGCGCCTGGTGGTCGTGGTCGGCGGCGAGAAGGAGCCGGTGCACGCGGCCCGCGCGCTGATCGGCCAGTTCGCGCCGGGCCCGGTGGTGGTCGGCCCGACCGTGCCCGACCTGCTCTCCGCGACCCGCTCGGCCGCCGCCGCCGCGGCCGGCCTGCGGGCCTGCGCCGCCTGGCCGGACGCCCCCCGCCCGGTGCTGGCCGACGACCTGCTGCCCGAGCGGGCGCTGGCCGGCGACCAGGCCGCGCGCCGCCAGCTGGTGGAGGAGATCTACACACCGCTGGACGAGGCCGGCTCCGCCCTGCTGGAGACGCTGAGTGTCTACCTGGAGCAGGCCTCCTCGCTGGAGGGTGCGGCCCGGATGCTCTTCGTCCACCCGAATACGGTGCGCTACCGGCTACGACGTGTGACTGATGTCACGGGGTACGCCCCCTCCGACGTACGTTCGGCGTTCACTCTGCGGATCGCACTGGCCCTCGGCCGGCTGGACGCCGTCGGGGAGCCCGGCTGAGCCGGAGTGTAGGGACCATACAATCCCGGATGGTTTTCTTCGTTACCGTCGCCTACCCGCCCCTGGGCGCCTGGCGAGAGAGGGTTGAACCGTGCTCGTAATCGTCGCCCCTGGACAGGGTGCCCAGTCCCCCGGTTTCCTCAGCCCCTGGCTGGAGCTCGACGGCGTCGCCGACCGCCTGCGCGGTTGGTCGGAGGTCGCCGGGCTCGACCTGGTGCGCGCCGGGACCGAGGCGTCCGCCGAGGAGATCAAGGACACCGCCGTCGCCCAGCCGCTGCTGGTCGCGGCCGGTCTGGTGACCGCCCGGGAGCTGTTCCCGGACGAGGATGCCGCCCGTGCGCTGGTCGGCGCCGTGGCCGGCCACAGCGTCGGTGAGATCACCGCCGCCGCCGGCGCCGGGGTGCTCACCGCCCACGACGCGCTGACCTTCGTGCGCGAGCGCGGCCGGGCCATGGCCGAGGCCGCCGCCGTCACCGAGACGGGCATGCTCGCCCTGCTCGGCGGCGAGCCGGAGGAGGTCGCGGCCAAGCTGGCCGAGCACGGCCTGACGGCGGCCAACAACAACGGCGGCGGCCAGATCGTCGCCGCCGGCACGCTGGACCAGCTGGAGGCGCTGAAGGCGGACCCGCCGACCCGCTCCAAGCTGGTGGCCCTCAAGGTGGCCGGCGCCTTCCACACCGAGCACATGGCCCCGGGCGTCGAGCGGCTGGCCGAGCTGGCCCCGACCCTGACCAGCGTGGCCGACCCGAAGGTCCGCTACGTCTCCAACAAGGACGGCGCGGTCGTGGACTCCGGCGCGGAGGTCCTCGCCCGCCTGGTGTCGCAGGTCTCCAACCCGGTCCGCTGGGACCTCTGCATGGAGACCCTCGGGCAGCTGGGCGCGACGGCCGTGATCGAGCTGTCCCCGGCCGGCACCCTCACCGCGCTGCTCAAGCGCAACCTCAAGGGTGTGGCCACGCTCGCCCTCAAGACCCCCGCCGATCTGGACAAGGCCCGCGCGCTCGTCGCGGAGCACGGCGGTCAGGAGCAGGAGAACCAGGCATGACCAAGCCCCAGATCCGTCCGGTGAGCGGCGCGCAGTACTCGCGCATCCTCGGCGTCGGCGGCTACCGTCCGGTCCGGGTGATCCCCAACTCCGAGGTCCTGGAGTGGATCGACTCCTCGGACGAGTGGATCCGCACCCGCAGCGGGATCGCCGAGCGCCGCTGGGCCGGCCCGGAGGAGTCCGTCTCCGAGATGTCCGTCCAGGCCGCCGGCAAGGCGATCGCCCAGGCCGGGATCACCGCCGAGCAGATCGGCGGCGTGATCGTCTCGACCGTCTCGCACTTCAAGCAGACCCCGGCGATCGCCACCGAGATCTCCGAGCGGCTCGGCTGCGGCACCGCCCCGGCCTTCGACATCTCGGCCGCCTGCGCCGGCTTCGGCTACGGCCTGGGCCTGGCCGACGGCATGATCCGCGGCGGCAACGCCGAGTACGTGCTGGTCATCGGCGTCGAGCGGCTCAGCGACCTGACCGACCGGTCGGACCGCTCCACCGCCTTCATCTTCGGCGACGGCGCCGGCGCCGTGGTCGTCGGCCCGTCCGACACTCCCGGCATCGGCAAGCTGGTCTGGGGCTCGGACGGCTCGCAGGCCGACCTGATCACCCAGACCGAGGCCTGGGACACCGCCTTCGCCAAGTCCGACGCCGTCAACGGCGCGGGCGAGGAGACCAAGTGGCCGGCCCTGCGGATGGACGGCCAGCCGGTCTTCCGCTGGGCGGTGTGGGAGATGGCCAAGGTGGCCCAGCAGGCGCTGGACGCCGCCGGGATCACCGCCGACCAGCTCGGCGCGTTCATCCCGCACCAGGCCAACATGCGGATCACGGATGCCATGATCAAGGCGCTCAAGCTGCCGGAGTCGGTGCCCGTCGCCCGCGACATCGCCGAGACCGGCAACACCTCCGCCGCCTCCATCCCGCTGGCGATGGAACGCATGCTGGAGAGCGGTGAGGCCCACAGCGGGGACCTGGCCCTGATCATCGGGTTCGGGGCGGGTCTCGTGTACGCCGCGGCAGTCGTTACTCTCCCCTAGGCGCATTCGCCCAATCCACAAGCCTGTGTCCGGCCGCCGGCCGGACGCGTTCAACACCGAAGAGGAGCAGCCAGTATGGCTACCAAGGACGAGGTCCTGGAAGGTCTCGCCGAGATCGTCAACGAGATCGCCGGTATCCCGACCGAGGATGTCGCGCTCGACAAGTCCTTCACCGATGACCTGGACGTCGACTCGCTGTCCATGGTCGAGGTCGTCGTGGCCGCCGAGGAGCGCTTCGACGTCAAGATCCCGGACGACGAGGTCAAGAACCTGAAGACCGTCGGCGACGCGGTGGACTACATCCTCGCCAACGCCGCCTGAGCGATCGAGTCGTTCGACTCGGCCAGCCCGCCCGGCGTCCCGTACGCCGGCGGGGGCTGACCGGGGGGGCCGGGGGGGGGGGGCCCCCCCGCCCCCCCCCGCCGGGGGGGCGCCCCCCCCCGC